>JAITPL010000066.1 GCA_031289445.1 Tannerella sp. | reverse complement strand
AAAATTTTATATCTACAAACTTTTTCCGTAAATTTTCTCCCCAAAACAATTTTTCTCCCCCAAAGCGATTATTGGCTTGACGAACGCCAATGTCGTCAATTTCCTGACTTCGTCATAATATTTATTAACAATCGCATAACTATTCGGTTATTATCTTGTAAGCTGCCCGCCCCGACTGTTCCATTTTCCACGTATCACCCAACAGGAGAACAGTTATTTATTTCAGTACCGCATAGTCGATGACTTCGGATATATCCGAAACATAATGGAAGGTGAGGCCTTTGAGATATTCTTCCTTTATCTCGCTTATGTTCTTTTTGTTTTCTATTGACAGGACTATATCCTTGATGCCTGCGCGTTTGGCGGCAAGCATTTTTTCCTTGATACCGCCTACAGGCATTATCTTGCCGCGAAGCGTCATCTCGCCGGTCATTGCAAGACACTTGCGCACTTTGCGATTGGTGAACGCCGAAACGAGCGATGTAACCATCGTTATGCCGGCGCTCGGTCCATCTTTCGGAATAGCGCCCTCAGGCACATGAATATGTATGCTGCGGTCTTCAAAAGCATCCTCGTCAATGCCGATAGAAGCGGCATGTGAACGCACATATTCCATGGCTATAGCCGCCGATTCCTTCATCACGTCACCCAAATTGCCTGTAACCGTCAGTTTCGAGCCTTTGAACTTACTGAGACTTGTCTCTACAAAAAGTATCTCGCCGCCAACGGCAGTCCAGGCCAGTCCGGTTGCCACGCCGGTATATCCGTTACCTTGATACTTGTCGGGCGTATATTCCTCGGCGCCAAGATATTTATGCACCTCTTCAACCGTAATCAACGGCGCTGTTTCCTCGCCCAAAGCTATCTTGCGCGCTATTTTGCGTAATATTTTAGCTATCTTTTTCTCAAGTTCGCGGACGCCGCTCTCGTGAGTATATGAATCAATTATCAATCGCAGAGCAGGCTTGTCGAATTTGATTTTTTTGTCGGCAATGCCGTGCGCCTCTGTCTGCCGCGGTATAAGGTGCTTTGAGGCTATTTGCATCTTTTCTTCGGCTATATAACCGCTGACCTCGATAAGTTCCATACGGTCGAGCAGAGGTTGCGAGATGTTGGCCGGACTGTTTGCGGTGGCTATAAACATCACCCTGCTCAAATCGAAGTCTATATCAAGATAGTTGTCATGAAAATGCTCGTTTTGTTCGGGGTCGAGCACTTCGAGCATAGCCGACGCCGGGTCGCCCTTGAAGTCGGAGCCTACCTTGTCGATTTCATCAAGTACGAAGACAGGATTTGATGTACCCGCTCTTTTAATATTCTCGATTATCCTGCCCGCCATAGCGCCTACATAAGTACGCCTGTGACCGCGAATCTCGGCCTCGTCGTGCAAGCCTCCGAGCGACATGCGTACATACTTGCGATTCAGCGCCTTGGCTATTGATTTGCCCAGAGAAGTCTTGCCTACTCCGGGAGGGCCGTAGAGGCAGATGATAGGCGAATGCATGTCTTTCTTCAATATCAGGACTGCAATATGTTCGATGATACGTTCCTTGACTTTATCCATGCCGTAATGGTCGCGGTCAAGGGTACGTTCGGCACGTTTGAGGTTGAAGTTATCATTACTGTACTCGCCCCACGGCAGGTTGAGTACGGTTTGAATATACTGAAACTGTGTGGAATAATCGGGTGATTGCGGATGCAGCCGTTCGAGTTTGACGACCTGCTGTTCAAAAGTCTCGCCTACCTCCTTCGACCACTTTTTCTTCTTCGCCTTGGTGCGTATATCCTTGACGTCTATCTCGTTACTGTTCTCGTGCCCAAGCTCCTTTTGAATAGCTTTTATCTGCTGTTGCAGAAAATATTCCTTCTGCTGCTTGTTGATGTCTTCATGCGTCTTCAGCTGTATCGAGGTCTTAAGCTCAAGCAACTGATTCTCATGGTTAAGAATGACAAGCAAACGGTATGCGCGTTCACGCAAGTCATTGATTTCCAGCAATTCCTGCCGTACCGATGCGTCGTTAACCAAATTGCATGATGCAAAATTTACAAGATACATGTCGTTTTGATTGTTGCGAAGGGCAAAAATAATGTCGCGAGGCGGGTTTAGTGTAGAAGATAATATTTTGATTGTCAAGTCTTTGATAGTTGAAATCAAAGCTTCAAATTCGCGGTCTTTTTTCTTCGCGCGCGTATCCGTCAACGACCTGACCGTACCTTTAATATAAGGCTCCGTTTCGATAATCGCTTCAAGCTCGAAGCGTTTCTTACCCTGCACAATAACTGTAGTCGAGCCGTCGGGCATCTCGAGAATGCGCATCACCTCCGCTATTGTACCTATATGATAGACGTCGTCGTATCCCGGCTCGTCGGTATCGGGGGTTTTCTGGCAGGAGATGCCTATCATGGTGTTTTTCTTCACCGCATAGCGAATAAGACGCATGGCTTTGGCGCGAAGAACGACGACAGGCATGGCTACACCCGGAAAAAGTACGGTATTTCGTAGCGGCAGGATTGGCAGGGTCTTGCCCATCTTTTCCACTCCGTCCGAAAAATCTTCATCCTTATCGCATTCCATTAAGATCGGCAAAGCGATAAGCCCTTCCTCCATCTCTTCCTCCGATACTTGCTTCTTGTATAACATAATTAATTATCTCCTTCAAGTGAACTGTGCCGGACTCGAACCGGCGACCCCTACCCTGTCAAGGTAATGCTCTGAACCAACTGAGCTAACAATTCGATTAATTCGGCTGCAAAAGTAATACTTTTTTTTAGATTATCAAAATATTCCCGAAATATTTTGTACTTTTGCAGCACGAAAAAATGATTGCAAGTATGGGAAAAATAATATCCGGGCGTATATCGCAGATTATCGGGCCGGTGATAGATATCAGTTTCGACAATGACAGCACTAATGATGACAGGATTGCGTTGCCGTCGATTCACGATGCCGTCAAAATAAAGCGTCACAACGGTCGTGTGCTTGTCGCCGAGATACAGCAGCATATCGGCGAGTATTGCGTTCGCGCCGTGGCTATGGATTCGACTGACGGCCTGCAGCGCGGAATGGAAGCTATATCCGACTATCTGCCTATCAGTATGCCTGTCGGCGAACAGACTAAGGGCCGGCTGCTGAACGTTATCGGCGAGACGATAGACGGCATGAGGCCTTTGGAAAATACCCGCACACTGCCTATTCATCGCGATGCTCCGCGGTTTGAAGACCTCTCGACCAAACAGGAAATTCTTTTTACAGGCATCAAGGTGATTGACCTGCTTGAGCCTTATCTGAAGGGCGGAAAGATAGGATTGTTTGGTGGCGCAGGCGTAGGCAAGACGGTGTTAATCAAAGAGTTAATAAACAATATAGCCAAGCGGCACAACGGTTTTTCGGTCTTTGCGGGCGTTGGCGAACGTACCCGCGAAGGTAACGACCTGCTGCGCGAGATGATTGAATCGGGCGTTATTCGCTACGGCAAAGCGTTTGAAGACGCCATGAAGCAGGGTCAGTGGGACTTGTCGAAGATTGACTATGAGGAGTTGAAGAAATCGCAGGCGACGCTTGTCTTCGGGCAGATGAACGAGCCTCCCGGCGCCCGCGCGTCGGTGGCGCTATCGGGACTGACAATGGCCGAATCGTTTCGCGACGAGGGCGAAGGCTCAAAGGATATACTTTTCTTTATAGACAATATTTTCCGCTTCACGCAGGCCGGCAGCGAGGTTTCGGCCTTGCTCGGACGTATGCCTTCGGCGGTGGGCTATCAGCCTACGCTTGCTACCGAAATGGGTACCTTGCAGGAGAGAATTACATCGACCAAGAACGGCTCAATAACTTCTGTGCAAGCTGTTTATGTGCCTGCCGACGACCTTACCGACCCCGCGCCGGCAACTACGTTTTCATACCTCGACGCCACGACGGTTTTGAGCCGCAAGATAACGGAGCTGGGCATCTATCCGGCTGTTGACCCGCTCGAATCGACGTCCCGCATCCTCGACCCCAATATAGTGAGCAAGGAGCATTACGATACGGCGCAGCGAATCAAGCAAATCCTGCAACGCAACAAGGAATTGCAGGATATTATCTCTATACTCGGCATGGAAGAATTGTCGGACGACGACCGCGCGACGGTCAACCGCGCCCGCCGCGTGCAGAGGTTTCTCTCGCAGCCTTTCTTCGTTGCCGAACAGTTTACAGGCGTCGCGGGCGTGATGGTCTCAATCGAAGATACCATCAAGGGTTTCCGCATGATACTCGACGGCGAGGTTGACGAACTGCCCGAACAGGCTTTCCTCAACGTTGGCACGATAGAAGACGCGATAGAGAAAGCAAACAGGATACGAGGCCAAATGAAATGAAGATATGATAGAGATGAAGATACTTTCGCCGACAGGAACGATATTCGACGGGGCGGTTGCTCATGCTACTTTCCCCGGCGAGGCAGGTTCATTTGCCGTTTATTCGCTTCATGCGCCACTTATCTCGACACTGAAACGAGGCGAAATAGTTTACTTCCCGGCAAGAGCAAGAGCAAATGCAGCTACTTCTGCAACTGCCCCTGCTTCCACAACTGCAACTACAACTACAACCGTTTCCGCAACTGCAACCGCTTTCGAAGCACAAAGCATTGCGATTGAGAGCGGTTTTGTGGAGATGCTCAACAACATCCTGACCGTATGTATCGAACAGCCTAAACAATTGCAGCCATGACAGTCTATAACGTTTATATAATACCAAAGCTGTCGCGAGTTGTTATCGCATGGATAATGGTTTTCGGCATAGTTGAACTCGGTGTGATACGCATCTTCTTTCCCTCGCATTTCACCCCTCTGCTCTTTTTTATCCTGCTTTATTTCCTCATTCTTGGAGTTGTATTGCTGCTTGTCATGCGACAAATTAAACGCCGCAAAATCCACCCGGGACGCGCAATTGCAAGGCTGATGCTCTTCAATGTCAGCCAGATGCTGCTATCGGGCATGATAATGGTGGCATACAGCTATCTTGTTGATATTGAACGATATGCAATGCTTTTGGCGTTCAGCATCTTTTATATTTTCTTTATGGGAATAAAAATTTTTATAATCTATAATATTGACAGACGACATAAATTGACTAAAGAATATGAAGTGGAATATCATATTTAAGTACATAGCTATAAGCCTGTTATTGACAGCGTTTGCGGTCAATCGGTCAACTGCGTCCGGCGTCGTGGCCGTAGCCGAATCCGAATCCGAGGCGCAACCTCAAGCTGCAAGCGACGACCCGAATATTAAAGACTTGATTTTCGAGCATATTGAAGACGCTTACTGGTGGCATATCACGACTGTGAACGAGCATCATATATCTGTATATCTGCCTGTTATTGTAATATCCAGAACGAGCGGACCGAATGTTTTCATGTCGTCGCATTTGGAACATGGCGAGGCATACAGAGGTTTCCGTATAGCCGAGTCGGGCGACAATAAAGGCAAGATAGTAGAACTTGACGCGGCAGGCAAGGAGGTGCGGCCTATCGACCTCTCAATCACAAAAATTGCTTTTGCGTTGATTGTCAACTCGACAGTAATGCTTTTGATATTTCTCCCGGTTGCCCGCTGGTATCGCCGTCATCCTCGACATGCCGCTCCCGGAGGCTTCGCCGGAGCTATTGAGATGTTTGTGATGAGCGTCGAAGACGATATAATCAAGAAGTGCATCGGCAAGGATTATGCCCTCTACTCGCCGTATCTGCTGACCGCTTTCTTCTTTATTTTTATCAATAACATCATCGGATTGATACCGTTTTTCCCCGGTGGCGCCAACGTTACCGGCAATATCAGTATCACGATAGTATTGGCTCTTTGCACCATGCTGGCGACGAATCTGAAAGGTAACCGCGAGTATTGGAAAGAGATTTTCTGGCCTCATGTGCCTTTGTGGATGAAAGTGCCGATACCGTTTATGCCGTTGATAGAGTTTTTTGGCGTCTTCTCCAAGCCTTTTGCGCTGACTATCCGTCTGTTTGCCAACATCACCGCCGGCCATGCCATAGCCATCTCGCTGACCTGTATCATCTTCGTTACCGCCAAGATGGGCGTAGCGGCACATACGGGAATGAGCGCCTTTGCTATCATACTTGCCGTGTTTATGGGCTTGCTGGAGATTCTGGTGGCATATCTGCAGGCCTACGTATTCACTATGCTTTCGTCTGTGTTTATCGGACTTTCGAGGGCAGAGGCACACCACGAAAAGAAACGAAAAACTAACAACTTATAATTTCTAACTTCTAATTTTTAATTTAAAATGATTATGACATTATTAAACATTTTGCTGCAAGCAGCATCCGAATTGGGTCGCTTGGGAGCGCCTATCGGAGTAGGACTTATCGTACTCGGCGCAGGTATGGGAATAGGTAAAATCGGCGAGAGCGCGATGGAAGCCATTGGCCGGCAACCTGAAGCATCAAGCGACATCCGTATGTCGATGATTATCGCCGCCGCATTGGTTGAAGGCGTAGCGCTGTTCGCTGTCGTTATTTGCCTCATGGCTCTCTAAATAAGGTTGCCATGTCGCTACTAACACCAAGTTTCGGACTGTTGTTCTGGATGATAGTATCCTTTGCCATAGTCTTCGGACTGCTGTCGAAGTTCGGTTTTCCGGTCATCACCAAGTCGGTGAACGACCGCCGCGATTACATCACGCAATCGCTGGCAAAAGCCGACGAAGCCAACCGTCTGCTGGAGAACGTCCGCCAAGAATCCGCGAGTATCATCAACGACGCCCGCCGCCAACAAGCCGACATCCTCCGTCAGGCTACCGCGGAGGCCGTTCGTATAGTACAAAAGGCTGACAATGACGCCGCTGTCGCGGGACGACAGAAACTGAACGAGGCCTTGCGTCTTATCGAGATGCAAAAGCAGAAATCTATCGGCGCCATCCGTGCCGAAGTTGCCGCGCTATCGGTCAATATAGCCGAGAAAATACTGCGCAGCCAACTCGCCGATAACGAGGGACACGAGAAACTGATCGCCAAACTGCTCGACGAGATAGAAATGAACTGATATTATTCCAAATGAACGAAGGATTAGTTTCAAAGAGATACGCGAAGGCCTTGTACCGGCACGCAGAGGATTTAGGCGAGGAGACCCTGCTCTATCACCGGATGGAGATACTCGAAGCCTTGCTGCGTCGCGTGCCCGACTTCAAGGAGAGTATGCACTCGCCGATGATTGCCGACGCCGACAAACTCGCTCTGCTGCTGGGCGCTACCGGCAAGAACGCCGAACAGTCGTACTTCGACTTCATCAACCTCGTTGTTACTAACGAGCGGACGGAGGCGCTGTTGATGATAACGCTCAGCTATCAGGAACTGTATCGCCGGAAGAAGAACATCAGCCTCGTCAATCTCGTCTCGGCCTCGAAAATATCCGCGCCCGCTATCGCCCGCATCCGTAGCATAGCCGAGAATGTAACCAAGGGCAAGGTGGAGTTTTCTAACCGTATAGACCCCGCTATCGACGGCGGTTTTATCTTTCAAATCAACGACTTGCGCATCGACGCCTCGGTACGCGGGCAACTCGACCGTATAGCACGGCGATTAGCCCGAATCAACAAGTCGATAATTTAATCTAAAAAATTTAAACTCTGTATATGGATAATTTAAGAATAAGCGAAATATCGGAAGTGCTCAAGATGCAGCTTGACAAGATAAACGTCAAGGCGTCTTTCGACGAAGTAGGCACGGTCTTGCAAGTCAGCGACGGCGTTGTGCGCATCTACGGATTGCATAATGCCGAGGCCAACGAACTGCTGGAGTTCGAGAACGGCGTGCGCGGAGTAGTGATGAATCTCGAAGAAGACAATGTGGGAGCGGTGCTTCTGGGCGCTACCGACAAGATAAAGGAAGGCTTCACGGTGAGGCGTACCCGCGAGATTACCTCTATCGACGTAGGCGAAGGCATGCTCGGCCGCGTCATCGACTCTCTGGGCGAGCCGCTTGACGGCAAGGGACTTATCGAAGGCGAACGTTTCCGTATGCCTCTTGAACGCAAAGCGCCCGAAGTCATTTTCCGACAGCCTGTAAACCAGCCCCTGCAAACAGGTATAAAGGCTATTGACGCCATGATTCCTATCGGACGCGGTCAGCGCGAACTGATCATCGGCGACCGCCAGACAGGCAAGACGGCTATCGCTATAGATACAATCATCAACCAGCGGACTAACTACGAGAACGGCGACCCTGTCTATTGCATCTACGTGGCCATAGGGCAGAAAGGCTCTACAGTGGCGTCGGTAGTCAATGTGCTGCAGGAGAAAGGCGCTATGGACTATACCACCGTTATTGCCGCGACTGCTTCCGACCCCGCTGCAATGCAGTATTTTGCGCCATTCGCGGGAGCTGCTATCGGCGAGTATTTCCGCGACACCGGACGCCATGCGCTCGTGATCTACGACGACCTCTCGAAGCAGGCCGTTTCGTATCGCGAGGTATCACTCGTGCTGCGCCGACCCTCCGGTCGCGAAGCCTATCCGGGTGATATATTCTACCTCCATTCGCGCTTGCTCGAACGTGCAGCTAAAATCATTGACCAGCAAGATGTGGCGGAGGCGATGAACGACCTGCCGGAAAGCCTGCGAGGGCGCGTCAAGGGCGGCGGCTCGCTCACTGCCCTGCCTATCATCGAAACGCAGGCGGGCGACGTCTCGGCATATATACCGACGAACGTCATCTCAATCACCGACGGACAGATTTTCCTCGAAATGGACTTGTTTAATCAGGGCGTCCGGCCTGCAATCAACGTAGGTATCTCGGTGTCGCGCGTGGGTGGCAGCGCACAGGTCAAGGCAATGAAAAAAGTAGCCGGCACTCTCAAGATCGACCAGGCGCAATACCGCGAACTGGAATCGTTTACAAAGTTCGGCAGCGACCTCGACCAGGTTACGGCTTTCACTATCGACAAGGGACAAAAAAACACTCAACTGCTGATACAGTCGCAGTATTCGCCAATGCCGGTAGAGGAACAGATAGCCGTGCTTTATTGCGGCACGCACGGACTGCTCAAAAATATCGATGCGGACGAGGTTTCGGCCTTTGAACTGACTTTCCTGCAAATGTTGCGAAGCAATCATAGCGAGGATGTGCTCGACAAACTGCGCCGCGGAGTGCTGGACGACGAGGTTGCCGCCATCATCGAAGCTTGTGCGGAACAAATTATCGGTAGCGTTAATTCCTGACTGTTAAAAATATGGCCTCGTTCAAAGAAATAAGGAAACGCATCAACTCAATCAAAAGTACGCGCAAGACGACCTCTGCGATGCGGATGGTCTCGTCGTCCAAGTTGCATAAGGCTGAAAACGAGATAACAAACATGCAGCCTTACTCCGACGCGCTCTACAAGATTCTCGCGTCCATGCTGACTTCGGACTACAGCACGGCGCTCGCCACGGAACGACCTGTCAGGAACGTGGCCATAGTCGCCTTTTCGTCCGATTCGTCGCTCTGCGGGGCCTTCAATTCCAACATTATCCGCGAACTGCAGCGCAGCGTCAAGCGCTACAGTCTGCAATCGCCCGCAGTCGATAATATCTACATCTATACCGTAGGCAAGAAGGTATATGACGCGGTGCGCAAATCGGGTATCAAGATAACGCAAAACCTCGCAAACCTTGCGGGCAAGTCGGATTACAACGCGGTGGCCGCACTGGGCGAGACGCTGATAGAGCAGTTTGCCGACGCGAAAATCGACCGCGTAGAGATGATTTATCATCACTTCAAAAGCGCCGGCTCACAGACGCTCGTTTGCGAACGTATCCTGCCTGTTGCCTGCAATCGAAAGGAGGGAGACAGGGGGCATGGGGTTGAATTTATTCTTGAGCCTTCGCACGACCGTATTCTTCAGGTTTTAATACCCAAAAGCATCAAGTTGAAGTTGTTCACGGCTCTCCTGGATTCAAATGCCTCCGAGCACGCTGCCCGCATGATAGCCATGCAAACCGCCACCGACAATGCCGACGACCTCGTTACCGAACTGACCGTAGCCTACAATAAATCCCGCCAACAAGCCATAACGAACGAACTGCTCGATATAGCAAGATAGCTTTCAGATTTGCCCAAACCTGAATTCCGGTTTGGCGTATTTCGGGCCGATTTGCAGTAGTATGATAGCAGAGGAAAAGCGAAATATTTGTCCACAGGATATACGTGCGGAATGTAATCCCTTCTACTCTCCGATTTTTTTTCGGTTTTTACCCCGACACTACCCCTGACACTTCCTGCATTTGATTTGTTTATTTGAATTATTTACTTTATCTTTGCAGCGTAAATTATACTGATAGTATGATAACAGAGGACAAAATAAAGAAGACTAAAATAAACCAATTGATACAGAAGCTACCGAGAGGGCTTGTTTTGCTCTCTCCCTGGTTGGTATCTGAAGGCTATTCGTATGAACTTCAGCAACGTTATCGGACAAGCGGATGGTTGAAGTCAATCGGTAAAGGAGCGATGGTTAAAAGTGGAGATTCGCTCGTTTTAGCCGGAGCAGTTGCTGCTCTTCAAACGCAAGCCGGGGTAAATATCCATGTAGGAGGCCAGTCGGCTTTGGAACGGCTTGGATTAGCTCATTATTTGCAAGTTAACGCACAGGAAACGACGTCGTTTCTTGATGGAAAATCATTGCCTCCATTGTGGTTTACAAACAATAAATGGGAGACGGAAATAAAGTTGTTTCGCGTTTCTCTTTTCAGGAACGAGGCAGTGGGGTTAACCGATTATCGGGATGGAGAGTTGACAATGAAAATATCCGGCGCTGCCCGTGCGATGTTGGAGTGTTTATACTTGTGTCCCAAACAGTTTCCGATAACAGAGGCTTATGAATTGATGGAAGGGTTATCGACACTTCGTCCGATACAGGCGCAATCCGTTTTAGAACAGTGCAAATCCGTAAAAGCAAAACGCCTGTTCCTTTATTTCGCCGAAAAATCAGGCCACAGTTGGTTTAAATACATAGATTCCAAACAAATAGATTTAGGGAAAGGAGACAGGGGGTTGGTTAATGATGGCGCGTATGTTGCCAAATATCAATTAGTATTACCTAAAGAGCTTGTTTCATGAATGATACATATAAAAAGCAGGCCGGTCTGCTGTTGGATATTTTGCCGGATATAGCGGAGGAAAAGAATTTTGCACTGCATGGCGGAACGGCAATCAATTTGTTTTATCTGGATATGCCTCGCCTGTCAATTGATATTGACCTGACCCATATTCCATTCAGCAATGACAGGAATCAAGATTTGGAAAGCATACGATTCTCATTGGAAGCAATAAAGGCGAGGTTAAAAATGCGGATACCGGGCATTCGCTTTTTCGATCAACAGCGAGCGACAGAAGAACTCAAAATCATTTGTTCTACGCCGGATGCAACCGTGAAAGTGGAAGTAAATCAAATAAATAGAGGAATAATAGCAAGTCCATGTACTATGGTTTTGTGCAGTAAAGCCCAAGAGGTTTTTGACCGTTTTTGCGAAGTGCAAACAGTTTCAAGCGGACAGTTATGGGGTGGCAAGATTAACGCTGCATTAGAACGACAGCATCCGAGAGATATGTTTGATATCAGGAACTTGTTGAATGGGGCAGGTTATACCGACGAAATAAAAACAGGATTCCTATTCTTATTACTTTGCAGCAAGCGACCAATTCATGAGTTGTTAAGCCCTCAATATACTGATCAACGGATTGTTTTCAACAGTCAGTTTCGTGGAATGACCGACCAATCTTTTTCTTACGATGAGTTTGAAGCAATAAGAGAAAAATTGGTTTCAATAGTAAATAAATCGCTGACAGACAAAGATAAACAGTTCTTGTGTTCTTTTGTCAAAGGTGAGCCTGTTTGGGATGATACCGATTATAGTATGTTTCCTGCCATACGGTGGAAAATGCTCAATCTTCAGACACTAAAAGCTAATAATCCCAAGAAATTTCAGGAGCAAACAGGTTTACTCGAAGATCATATCTCCTGATATCGCGACATAGTGTCGCAAGAAATGTCGCGATAGAGGAAAAACAAGATTTTTAAATACCTTCTCGCGACATTATAGTTCGTAATAAGTTGCCGTGCTATTTCCCCTTTTTTGAATCAATCCTAATTCGGTCATTCGTTTCAAGTGTGGCTCTGCCTTTTTTATCATATCCGAATTGCGCTTCATACTCTTTTCGGGTAATCAGACTTTCGGATGAATACGCCAATTTTGTCGAAAATTCCATTCATGTGCCCGAAAAAGAAGCTAAACCGGTCAAACCAATCAGCAAAAACGCAAGCAGAATATTGGCGCTAATCACACAAAATTCAGGGATTACAGCTTATGAGCTGATGAAAGAACTGTCATTGTCGGAATCCGCCGTAAGGAAGAATATGGCAAAACTTGTTGATTTCGAAATGATTAAACGTACAGGCTCCAAAAAAGACGGAGGTTGGCAGATCGTTGAAAGTACATGATAAATACATGATAAGTACAT
>JAITPL010000043.1 GCA_031289445.1 Tannerella sp. | reverse complement strand
GGTTTCGGGATTAAGGTAATTAGCCCGCTGCTTGACCTTTGTTTTTGTGTGAAACATCGAAAAACCGTCGTGATGTTTTGTGGTAAACGCAAAAGCCTGCATCCCGCAATTTTTAAACCAAGCCATCCATTCGTCGGCGTCGAAAGCGGCAGGATTGAAATTTTTATACAGCTCCTGATATTCCTGCTTTTTCTCGTTACTCATCTCCAAAAATGGCCAGGAGGCTTCGATTTCCTGCATCGCATACACTCCCCAATGTATCCGTATGGAGTATTTTATGTCGCGGAACGCTTCATGCGCTTCTTCCGAAGCATGCAGATAGTCGGCATCCGGCTCGTCTTCCACATAATCTTTGACTTGCTTGTAATGGCCGTCGTTTAGAGGAAGTACAATTTTCCGCGCACGGTCTTTTTTGACCTCTTCAGGTGTCGGTTTCAGAGCCTGTGTCGGTGTCAGCGCCTGTGTCAGCGTCGGTTTCAGTGTTTGTGGCGGTGTCGGCGGCGGTTTCCGTATCTCTTTAACTAACATTTTTGCAATCACGGCGCATCCTTTGTCCGATGGATGAAGGCCGTCGTAAGTCATATTGACAGCTTCGGGCGGATAAGGATATTCGTCATCTGGAGAGAACGGAATTTCTGTAAAATCGGGATATTTGTAGTTTTTATACGCGCCTGAAGCGTCTTTCAATCGCTTGAATTTCACCATGTTTTTCTGTGTGATGCCGCTTTTGTTATACAGGTCAACTACACCGATATGCTCGTAAGCGCCTATATTCCTGATTGCTTCGGCGAAATCCGCAAGACTTTGACTGTTGCGATTGTTCTTGTACGAGCCATAAGCATTGTTCTTATAATCGGCATAATAAACAAAATCACCGCGTTGCAAGGGCGTCATCAGGATAATGCGGGCATTGCCGTTGAGGGAGCGCAACTTGTCAATGATAATGCGAAACGAGCCATATAATGTTTTATTTCCCGTATTGTTGACATAGTCGTCGATAAGGCCTGTAGGCACGCCGCTCCACCAGTCGTTTGTGCCGAGAAAAACGGTGTAAATATCAGCCGGCAACAGTTCCAGCCGGTCAATCTTGTCGGCAATATCCGTCGATTTCCATCCGTTGTAACCTTTGTTGATATATTTTATGCCGGATAGTTTCTCTGTCACTCTCGTGATATAACCTTTTTTGACGCGGTTATTCGTTTCGTTCGGATGGTCGTTCAGGTAAGTGATTGAGTCGCCAATGGCAACCCATACCGTTTCAGGCTTTTGCGTGGCGCTTATTAACAGCGCGACGAGAATTGAAAAGATGATTTTCTTCATAGGTAAATCAGTTGTGAATTATGAATTGTGAATTATGAATTATGAATGCTTTGCCACCTCAATCCATAGATTTATTTATCATAAAACTTCTCTCCGTTTACTATGGCTTGCCGATTTGCAAATTCACGCTTGCGAGACAACTGATAACGCTCTTCGCGCCAGGCATCCATTTCGCACATCTCAAAACCCGCTACTTCGTTACTTCCATTCTTCAGGATGCGCTGCTTCCCCTGCTCGATAATCTTCAAGGCCTCGGCAAAGGCTTTCGGATTTTTGGCTTTCAATTCGTCCAGAACAGGGCTTTTTTCCGGCTCGTCGAAATTCAAGTTGCTTGCTGCGCCTATCAATATTATATCGCGCTCGGCAGGAGTGTCGTCCCAAGTGTCGAGCACGGGGCGCGAACGGTCGCCTACGCCGGGAGCTACTTTGCGGCCTGTAAGTTCTTCCAGGCGTCGCGTTTCCTCGTTCGTTAACGGACTGCGACCGTAAGGATTATTGGGATAGGAAGTCGCGTATGAAGGATAATAGGGAGCATTCAAATCTATCCAGGTTGCAATCTTTTGCATCTCGTCTTTCGACAACAGCACGCCGCGATGCTTGACGCTCAATGTTTGCATCAGTTTACTTTTCGATGCGCCCCATTCGCGAGCCTGTAAAATTCGCGCCGGGCCTCCGCCGACGGTTTTTATATATCGTTTCGCCCATAATTCGGCGTATGAAGGATTAAAAACCTGTCCCGAGCCTCCGATAAGATTGAGTTTTTTGCCTGCCGGTTTGTCGGGATTATGGCACTCGATGCAATGCCTGTCCCATATCGGTTGAACTTCTTTGCGATAAGAAAATTCGTCGGTCTCGCTATGCTGCAGTTTCGGCGCTTTACCGCGAAACAGCGAAGGAGTTGCCCGCGGTGTACCGACCGAAGCGAGCCTGTCGTCGTGGCATCCTACACAACCGTTCAGTTCGCCGGGTTGCAGTGTCGTTCCGCTGCGCATGGTTTGTATCATTTCCCCTTTTTCGTCAAGTAATTGAAAATAAACAAACTTTTCGGCAGGCACTTCAAAATAAGCAGAGCCGTCTTCGTTTACAGGCGTTACGCCAATGATTTTTTTAGTCATAAACTCATCCCAGTTCACTGCCGGATAAACCGAGCCTTGCGCATTCCACTGTGCAGGCGACCAATAGCGTTTCTCAGGCGTTTCTACCACGCGAAGCCACTTCACCTCGCCGCGCTTCACGCCTTCAAGGTGTGTGCCCTGATAAACGTCGAGGACATAAAACGTGCCGACGTCGCTTGTGAAATCGCGCTGAGACGGCTTTACCGGAGGACGTTTCCGCGGAGTAAGCAATATCGGATCGTAGCAGCCAAAAGTTTTTTCGCTGTACAAAAGCGTATCTTTCTCGCTGCTTGAAATCAGATAAATACCTGTTCTTTCGCGATTTACGGTGTCGCCTATCTGCCTGACGCAAAGGATATTGTTTTCGTCGATGGGATAGGGGTCTTCGTATTTCAGTTTGATTCTCGAAAAGTTGTCTATGGCGAAATAAGGCGGAATGCTATCGGCGTCCCACACATATTGTATTGCCTCTTCGGACCATGTTTGCAAGACCGGTTTTCGGCCATCTATTCCGAGATTGCGGTCTATGAGTGCGAGAGCGCCCCATGGCCGGTCGTGGCAGGACGAAAACACAGCGACAGCTTTGTTTGTTTCGGGTATGATGCGTGCATCTATGACCGCTCCGGGAGAGGCGGTGTTGTTTCCCCAGTAAACGGCGTGGTTAGTGCCGTCGGGGTTGCAGGTCCAAAGCGCCTGGGCGTTGCCGTAATTGCGGTCAACATATTCCCAGCGGTCGTAAAGTATGCGTCCGTCGGGCAACATGCTGCCGTGTCCGTCAAAAAGCGTATTCCGGCTTATCTGGTAAATATTTGCGCCGTCAGGCTCCAT
>JAITPL010000007.1 GCA_031289445.1 Tannerella sp. | reverse complement strand
GCGCCTCCGGCCTTGGCAAGCAGCTGGTTACCCATACAGATGCCGCAGACAGGTCGATTGCCGTCCAGGGCGCGACGTATATTGTCCACCGCCGCCGAGCATGTGTCCGGGTCGCCGGGGCCGTTACTGATAAACAGTCCGTCGTATTCCAGTGTATTAAAATCATAGTCCCACGGTACGCGAATAATCTCCAAATCGCGCTTCTGCAAACATCTGATAATGTTGTGCTTAACGCCGCAATCGACCAGAACGACCTTCTTCCGGCCAGATCCTTCATTATACCTGATTATCTCCTTGCACGATACCTTATCAACGAAATTAATACCCTCATAATCAAAGGATAGAGAATCGTCTCCTGCCGCATTGTCGTCCTCTCCAATAATAATCCTGCCAATCATCACGCCATGTTCGCGCAGACGTTTGGTAAGCGCCCTTGTGTCGATGCCGTACAGCCCCGGCACGTTCTCGCGCTGCAACCATTCGGCTAAGGTATTGACCGAGTTCCAGTGGCTGCAATCATAGCTGTAATCGCCTATTATGATGGCCTCGGCGTGAATGCGTTCACTCTCCATAAAGGTAGAGATGCCGTCAGCGCCTACAGTCTGCGGCGGCACACCGTAGTTGCCTATCAGAGGATAGGTCAGCGCCATCAACTGCCCTGCGTATGAGGGGTCGGTAAGACTTTCGGGATAGCCGCTCATCGCTGTGTTGAAGACGACTTCGCCCTTTATCGGATGCTCCGCGCCGAAGGAATAACCCTCATAACGGCTACCATCATCCAAAATCAATATTGCTCTTGTCATTCTGTAAAATTTCGTGCAAAATTACAAGAATTTTATGATACCACAAAATAGATACCCCCCAAGTTTTCCACACCCATATTAAAAAACCTGACAGGTTGCGGGAACTTGTCAGGTTTTGATAAGAGATAGAGCGTTGTTCTCAGTAATTAATCACTCTGATTTGGAAGTAAGCCTTGGGGTGCGAGCAAACAGGACATACTTCGGGCGCTTTCTTGCCGATAACGATGTGTCCGCAGTTGTCGCACTGCCAGATTTGGTCGTTGTCGCGCGAGAATACCAAGCCGTCTTTCACGTTGGCAAGCAACTTGCGGTAACGTTCCTCGTGTTCCTTCTCGATTTTGGCTACACCCTCAAACAGGAAGGCAATTTTTGCAAAACCCTCTTCTTTAGCGGTCTCTGCAAAACCTGCATACATCTCGGTCCACTCGTAATTCTCGCCCGTAGCGGCATCAAGAAGATTGTCGGCCGTAGTGGGTATGCCGTTGTCGTGCAACAACTTAAACCACAGTTCGGCGTGTTCCTTCTCGTTACGCGAGGTCTCCGAAAAGATATTGGATATCTGCTCGTAACCGTCCTTTTTAGCCTTTGAAGCATAATACTGATATTTAGTATGTGCTTGCGCTTCACCCGCAAATGCGGTCTTCAGATTTTCTTCTGTCTTTGATCCTTTTAATTCCATAATTAAATCCTTTAAGTTATAAATGTTTATGTAATAAATTGATTATTATCGGCTACAAAATTACAAAAAATTTTCCAAACAGCCAAATATTGCAATCAATACAATCAAAAATATTTTTATCTTCAATCAAATATTCGCGAATTTTATGCACACCGGACGGTCGATAAGGATTGATTTGCCGGTGTCGGTCAATGCGCCGGTTTGTCGATCAATACTGAATATTTGAATCATTCCGGCATCGCCGCAGGCGACGAGCATCAGGCTACCGTCAGGGGTGATGGCAAAATTACGCGGATGCTTGCCGGTAGGCTGATAGCCGACGCGCTCTATCTTGCCGTCGGTCTGCACGCGGAAAACAACAATGCCGTCGCCACGCAGGCGCGTCGATGCGTAAAGAAATTTCTCGTCGGGCGAGAGATGAATATCGGCGCTGCCATGAGCATTGCAGGTATCAGCCGTTATCGACTGCAACTCAGTCAGTTTATTAGACAAATCGACCGCAAAAACCGTTACCTTACCCGACAGTTCGTTGATAAGATAAGCATGCCGGCCATTTCTGCCGAATATGAGATGACGCGGGCCGGAACGCGGCTCAAGAGCTGTCTCCGAAATATTTTCGGGATTGATAAACTTGGAAGCATCACCTGTTCGCGTATCCAAGTCAATCTTATAAATACGGTCTGTGCCGAGATCGGTAGCAAAAATAGCCCTTTTGTCCGGACTCACCGCTACGCAGTGAAGATGCGGAGCGGCCTGACGTATGCTGTCCGCTCCATGACCGCTAAAACTGTGAATATTGATTGATTGCTTCAAACCGCCGTCCACATCCAGGGGGATAAATGTAAAATTGCCGCCGGAGTAATTGGCCGTGGCCACAAAACGCTGCTTCGGATCGGCTACTATATAGCAGGGATCGGCGGATACCAACACCTTGTTGATTCTGCTCAGAACACCCTTTTCGGAATCGAAAGTGAAGGCTTCGACAAACGATTCCGCCCCCGATTCGCTTACGGCATAAACAAACTTTCCGTCAGGAGAGAGGGTCAGATAGGAGGGATTGGAAATGCTGGTTTCGCTTAGCCGTTCTGCCGTTAAATCCTTGGTATTCAAACGGTAAGTATAGATGCCGTTACTGCTGCCGCCGGTATATGTTCCGACAAGTACTGTCAGACTGTCGCCGCCGGCGCTACATCCCGACATCAAGGGAAATGTCAAACAAATGACTGATAATAAGACTTTTACTTTCATACGCCTGTAAGATATGGATTGTTTCGTTTCTCGAATGAAATGCTTGTCGCGGGACCGTGGCCGGGATAGACTTTCACGGCGTCGGGAAGGGTGAGAAGGCGGTCGCGGATACTTGTAATCAAGCGGGCATAGTTACCGCCCCAAAGGTCGGTGCGACCGATACTGCTTTGAAACAGCGTATCGCCACTGAAGACTGTCTTCGAGGCTTTGCAATAGAATGCGAGGCTTGCAGGCGAATGGCCGGGAACAAGCAATGCCTGCAACGCCGAAGCTCCAAAAAGCAACTCTTCGTTATCTTCGATATAATGCTCTGTATCAACGTCTTCGACGGTTGCCGCGAAACCAAAGGCTTCAGCCTGCATTGCGAGCGTCGGCACTGTATCGCCACGCTCGTTTCGGTGGATTTCGGGCTTCAAACCGTATTTGCCGAATATGAAAGAGTTGCCTACGACATGGTCGAAATGATAATGAGTGCATAGCAAACGCTTGAGTGTAAGATGATTATCGGCAATAAAAGCGCTAAATTCCTTCTCTTCGTGTTGACGCATGCAGCCGCAATCTATAACTGCGGCTTCGCGGGTTTCGTCGTAAAGAAGATAGGTGTTTTCGCTGAAGACATTGAATGTAAACTGTTTAACCTGTATCATGTTGAATTATTATATAGGTACGTAAATTACTTTTTTTGTCTCGAAAAATTCTTCCTCGAAATATTCACTTAAATCGGTAACTATCAGATGCTTGCCAAAGGGAGCTGTCTCCGACTTGACATCTCCGCCCTTGAGGCTGACAAGTCCGTTCGGCAGCGCGTTACGATGTTGATTCGAGATATTTTTGCGCACAAGCCTTGCCAAGTCCGGCAAAGGCATCACCGCACGGCTGACAACGAAGTCGAACACCGCTTTCTCCTCTTCGACGCGGCATTGACGGGTCTTAACGTTAGGCAGTCCGAGTGCATCGACTACCGCCTGCGCGACCTTGATTTTCTTGGCTATGCCGTCTATCAGAAGAAACTGCACGTCAGGAAAAAGGATAGCCAGCGGAATGCCCGGAAAACCGCCTCCGGTACCGACATCCATGACGGAAGAGCCGCCCACAAAGCGCAGAAACCGCGCTATTCCAAGCGAGTGAAGCACATGCCGCTCATAAAGGTTGTCGATATCCTTGCGCGAGATGACGTTGATTTTCGCGTTCCAATCGGAGTACAAAGCGCCCAAGGCATCAAACTGCTCTCGCTGCGCCTCCGTCAAATCAGTGAAATACTTATTTATCAGTGTGTTCATTACTTTTTGGGAACAAGTGGAGCCAATGGCGAATCTTTGCGAATGAGGTGGCGAATCTTGTCGTAAGGCAAAAAGACATCTACGCGGCCAACCGAGTATGGCGCAATCTCGTACTCGTTATAAGTGTATGTAAGGCCTTTTCCGTCAATGACAAAATTGTTGTTGGGATAGATTTGATCGACGTTAGAGAAGCCTTTTCCTTCGAGATCTTCAGACTTTTCGAGTCCGTATTTCGCAGTCAATGCTTCAATTATAAGGGCGCTGAGGACATTTTGATAGTTATCGACAAAAACCTCTTCTTCGCTGATTTGATCGCCTGTCAGGGCGCTTAGCAAGAGATGCGAACAAGCGTGCGCCGGATGAGCGCCGCCGGTGTATTCTTCTATCGTAATAGTGAAGCCCAACAAATTAAAGCTGTTGTAATCAACTGAATTAGAGACTGTTATCCTATAATTGAAAGAAAGAACGTCGTCGGCGTTTTTCTTTTCTTCCTCGAAAGCGCTTTCCAAGTCCTTATAGTCGGCAATAGCACTGCGAACGGATTCTTTTAGCGCCTGCTCGGGGTCAATACTGCCGACATCCTCTCCAAAATAGGCGTTTACAAGATGCTGAGTGAGTTTGGCTGTTATAGCCGCGTCCTTGCTGGCGACAGGATAGACGAGTTTCATATCAATACTGCAACTCGGATTCGACTCATCCCCAAGCATATAGTATTTGTCTATGGCATGGATAGTGTCGAAGCGGATTTCGTTTCCGGCATCGACGCTGCTTGCTGTTTGCTGTTTACATCCCGACGCTATGGCGAGCGCCAAAGCAAAAAATACTGTAATTGAAGTTTTCATTTTTATTGTTTTTTAATATTAATATGTACGTTTTCTGAACTCTGAAGGCGTGATGCCTTCCTTTTTGCGAAAGAATGTCGAGAACTGACACACGCTGTCGAAATGAAGCGCAAAGGCTATCTCCGAGATGTTTTTACTGCTCGTAGTAAGCAACTCCTTTGCACGCATCAGCTTTTGCTGCATCTGATACTGAGCGGGCGAGGCGCCGGTGTACTCCTTGAACATTCGTCGAAACCACGAATATCCCAAGCCCAATCTCTCGGCTATAACTTCCTGCGAGACAGGGTTTTCCATATTGTTCTTGATGATATTCCGCGCCTCGTTTATCTTATCTACTATGTACGAATCGGCGTACTGCCCGTTCTTGCTCTTGTAATACATAGAGCCGAGTATCGACAGCACAATACTCGAAATCATCTGCTGATAGCCTGCCTTTTCCTGTCGGGCTATTTGGATAATATCCTCGTAAAGGCCTACTATTGAAGCGCTTACTCCTATATTATGAAGCGGCTCTTCGGGGGTGAAAAAACCTTTATTGACGCGATTGTCGATGTGCATCCCCCGAAAACCGACCCAGTGCTCGTTCCATCCTACGGCCGAATCCGGCGCATAACTGTGCCACTCGCCGGGGAAAAGCAGTATCATCGTCCCCGCCTTCACTTCCTGCTTCTTTCGTAGCGATTGCGAAGAAAACCATCCGCTACCCTTAGTGATATAAATCAGCTGATATTCGTTGATTACCCGCCCTTTATCGGGGGCAAACAGGTGAGAATCAGGATGTTGTGTAGGCGGATAGTGAGTAAGCGGCAAAATCGACTGTGAGCCTATCGTCGTAACAACGATACCCCAGTCTTCGTCGGTAGC
>JAITPL010000182.1 GCA_031289445.1 Tannerella sp. | reverse complement strand
AAATATTCATTATTTTTGCAGTCGAAAATAAGTAATATTCTATGGAATTAGCAAGTAAATACGACCCTCAGGCGGTCGAAGACAAGTGGTACAAGTATTGGCTCGAACATCGACTGTTTAGCTCTAAACCCGATGGACGCGATCCATTTACTATCGTCATCCCTCCACCTAACGTTACAGGCGTGCTTCACATGGGGCACATGCTGAACAATACTATTCAGGATATTCTCGTCCGACGCGCACGCATGAAAGGCCGTAACGCCTGCTGGGTGCCGGGTACCGACCATGCCTCTATCGCAACCGAAGCAAAGGTTGTGGCCAAGCTGGCTGCCGAAGGCGTGAAGAAAACCGACCTTACACGCGAGCAGTTTCTCGAACATGCCTGGGAATGGACGCATAAGCACGGCGGTATCATCCTCGAACAGCTGAAGAAACTCGGCGCTTCGTGCGACTGGGAGCGTACTTGCTTCACTATGGACGAAAAACGCTCGCAAAGCGTGCTGAAAGTCTTTGTTGACCTCTATAATAAAGGTAAAATCTATCGCGGCGTAAGGATGGTCAACTGGGACCCGAAAGCCCAAACCGCCCTCTCGGACGAAGAAGTTATTTATAAAGAACAGCAGGGGAAATTATACTATCTGAAATATAAAGTAGTCGATTCCGATGAGGATTTTGCCGTAGTAGCCACAACCAGACCCGAAACCATCATGGGCGATACGGCAATGTGTATCAATCCGAACGACCCCAAGACAGCTTGGCTGAAAGGCAAAAAAGTCATAGTGCCGCTCGTAAACCGCGTCATACCTGTCATCGAAGACGAATATGTTGATATGGAATTTGGCACCGGATGCCTCAAGGTAACGCCTGCGCACGACGTCAACGACTATATGCTGGGTGAAAAATACAACCTTCCGTCCATCGATATCTTCAACGATAACGGCACAATCAGTCAGTCAGGCGAAATATATGTCGGGATGGATCGCTTCGACGTTCGCAAGCAGATTGTGAAAGACCTCGAAGTAGCCGGTCTGCTTGATAAAATCGAAGACTATACCAATAAAGTGGGTTTCTCGGAGCGCACAGATTCGCCTATCGAGCCTAAACTCTCGATGCAGTGGTTTCTCAAGATGGAAGACCTTGCCAAACCCGCTCTGGATGCGGTTATGGACGATACAATAAAATTCTATCCCGCCAAGTTCAAAAACACCTACCGCCACTGGATGGAAAACATCAAAGACTGGTGCATCAGCCGCCAACTGTGGTGGGGACATCAGATACCGGCATGGTATATAGAAGGAAAGGTATTCGTGGCCGAAACGAGAGAAGAGGCATACAGGCAGGCTTTGTCAACCGTCAAAGGTCAGTTTTCGATTGATGATTTGCGTCGGGACGAGGATTGTCTCGACACATGGTTTTCGTCGTGGTTGTGGCCTATCTCGGTCTTTGACGGCATCAACAACCCCGACAACGAGGATATAAAATACTATTATCCTACTAACGACCTCGTTACCGGGCCGGATATAATTTTCTTCTGGGTTGCGAGGATGATTATGTCGGGTTACCGGTATCGCCGCTTACCCTGTTTTACGAATGTGTATTTCACCGGAATCGTACGCGACAAGTTAGGACGTAAGATGTCGAAACAGCTCGGCAACTCGCCCGATCCTGTTGAGTTGATAAACAAATTCGGAGCCGATGGAGTAAGGATGGGGATGTTGCTTTCGGCAGCGGCCGGAAACGACCTGCTCTTTAACGAGACGCTGTGCGAGCAGGGACGGCATTTCTGCAATAAAATCTGGAATGCATTCAGATTCATTAAAGGCTTGCAGGTCGTGGAGACGGAATCTCTGCCAAATACAAACTCAAAAGCTATTGCATGGTTTAACGGCATATTGCGGAAAGCCGGTGCGGAGCAGGACGACCTGTTCTCGAAATACCGTATTTCGGAGGCTTTGATGGGCGTTTACAAGCTGTTCTGGGACGAGTTTTCGGCATGGTATCTCGAAATCATTAAACCGCCTTACGAGCAGCCTATCGACAAGGCTACTTATGACCGGACACTTGATTTTTTTGAAGAGCTGCTAAAACTTTTGCATCCCTTTATGCCCTTTATTACCGAAGAACTGTGGCAGGCGCTCAAGGAACGCAAGGCCGGCGAAAGTATTATGACAACCCTCCAAAACCCGATTGATTCCTCCGTTTCGGACTCGTTGGTTGATGATTTCGAGGTAGTTAAAGAGATTATTGCCGGCATCCGCACTATCCGGGCGCAGAATAATATAGCTCAAAAGGACGCCGTCAATCTGTTTATTATTGGCGAGCATAACGCCAATTTCGACGATATAATCGGGAAGCTCTGCAATATCGGCGAGATTTCCTGTTTGAGCGAAAAGCCCTCGAATACGGCAAGTTTTCTTGTGAGCACGACGGAATATCACATCCCTGTCGAAATCGATATAGAAGAAGAACTTAAACGGTTGGACAAGGAACTGAAGTATCAGGAAGGATTCCTGCGCTCGGTGATGGGCAAACTGAATAACGGGAAGTTTGTAGCCAACGCCCAGCCTGAAGTTGTGGCTAACGAACGCCAAAAACAGGCTGATGCAGAGAGCAAAATCCGCACGCTAAAGGACAGAATCGAGCAACTGAAAAAATAAAGCCATGAAAAGTCATGTTTTAAATCGGTTGGCGGTGTTGCTTGCGGTGGCGGCTCTTGCTTCGTGCTCAGATTTTCGTACGATAACAATTCAAACTTATAATCCGGCGAAGATAACTTTCCCCGAAGAGGTGCGTAATATCTTAATAGTCAATAATTCCGCCCAGCAGCCCGACAATATTGCCCATCATTATATGATAGGCGATAAAGACGTGGCATCGCTGTCGGTCTCGGCCGACAGTGCGGCTTACGATTTCTGTCAGGCCCTGGCTCGCGCAATCGCCGAAGAGTCACAGTTCGACGACGTGCGTATTTGCGACGATACACTGCGTACCGATTCGCTTTTTTACAATATGACGCCTTTCAGCAGCCTTGATGCGAGCCTGATGTGCTATAAATACGGCGTGGATGCAATTATATCTCTGGACCGGTTTATCTTCCGAACTTTAAGTAAAGAGAACAAGAACTCTTTAGCGGTTACGCGAAATTTTATCAAAGCCAATTTGGATGGCGAACTGCGTGTCCTGTGGCCGCAGCAAACGCAAGCTCCGACGCTTACTTTCAGTGATTCGCTGTTGCTTATCTCCGACGACGAGTTTCTGCCGGGCGTCGATTCATTGATAATAAAGCCTGCCGACGTAAAATATACCATGCACTATCTCGCTAATTATCTGGGAAATACCATTCGCATCAATTTCGTGCCGTATTGGAAAGATGCTACTCGATGGTATTATGCAAGCCACTTATCCGAATGGAAGCGTGGCACAGCCTTTGCTCACGCTTCAAAATGGGCTGAAGCCACTAATGTCTGGGAAGCCATGTTAGCCAAGACCGCCAACAAACGCTCAAAAGCGCGTCTGCTCTCGAATCTCGCCTTGTGTTACGAGATGAGAAGCGATTTCGACCGTTCCGTGTCTTTTGCCGAGCAGTCCTACAATCTGTTTGTTGAGAACGACGGCGCAAACAACGATTACGCCATACTGCAAAAGCAATATCTCGACGACCTCCGTGCCCGCAGCGAAGCCGACAAAATTCTCGACAAACAACTGCGCAAAAACTGAATTATTTCTTCACTATCTTGACTGCATCGGCTACGATCGAGCGTTGCTTACATTCGTTGGTCAATGTTACGGCGACGGTGTCCTGACTGAAAAAATATGTGCCGAGCAGTGTCCAGCCGTCGTTAGCGCTGCGGAAGTTGATATAGGCATTTTCGAGGCCGCCGTCATATTTGACCTTGAACTTGTATTCAATATCTTCACCGCGATTACCTTGTCCACCGGGGCCGCCCCGTCCACCGCCACCGCCACCGCCGCCACGACGACCGTCATCGCCCTTCGTCAGGTAGTAGTACATTTCATACTGTCCGGCCGACGGCACAGGTACCTTCCAAGTTGCCGTCTGACTGCCGCTACCGCTCTTGACCACATAAGCCGAGCGCACGTGCAGACCGTAATAGCGGTCATTGGTTGTGAGTGTCCACTGTAGAGGCGGTCGCCAGGGCGAGACGCCTGCATAACGGAACGAATTGTCTTCGACGCCTTCGAGCCATTGCGGCAACAGCCCTACTATATCAGGCTTCGACAACTCAAAGAGCGTCGAATCTTCGTTATCGACAATAACTTCGCCGGGCGTTGTGTTCGCTACTTCGGCAACCACATAATCGCCGTCAATATCTATATTTTTGTTGCGTTCGCGCAGTATATTGTTCACCGGCAGGGTAACAATACCCGGTAGATTGGCCGAAATCAGAGTGTTGATGACGATATTGCGCGGCGCTTCCTCCCAGATGGATATTAACTCCTTGGTCTCGCGGGCGCTGATTGACACCTTGCGCTTGGCGTATGGATCGTAAACGACGTTGCGGCCTCCCATGGTTATCTCGACGTTAATGATGCCGTCGTTGTCGGAATCGTTGGTTATAAGTAATTTAACCACATAAACCTCCATATCGCGATTGGTTATGCGCGTTACTTCGGGCGTACGTATGATGTAAACAGGCAGTCGGGTAGGCAAATTCCACTGTTGGAGAGGGCTTAGCAGGTCTTCGCCGGCAATAGCGCCCATAGTGTCGAGCAGGCTCTCGAAGCGCAGGTTACTGAATATGTTTTCTTTCAGATAGGCGCGCAAGGAATCGCGAAACTCCTGATAGCCTACGTTGCGCTCCGCAATCGCAAAGAGCGCTTTAGCCTTGAGCGAGATGACGTTATCTAAAATATCGCGCTGTTCGACGTCCGAAAGCAAAGTCTTGAAAGGATATTTTTCCATCAGCAGATTGGCTTTTTCGTCGTTGCTGATGCCGTTCGTCTGTCGCATCCAGGTATTGTTGTCGGTTTTATCCTGCAAGTACAATTCTATCAAGCGGTTAGCTATAGTCCAGTCGGACGAGAAAATATTATAGCGGAAATTGTAAAGCTGAGGAAATATAAAATAGGGATTTGCTTGTGAGGAAACGTTGGCTGCACCGCGTTCCATCTGAAAGTTAAAATTGCTTTCGGTGCGCCTGAATGTCCATGCAAAGTTATTGAATGTACGTATTGCGGCCTCTGTGTCGCTCACTTCCTGACCGTTCCAGGATCCCCATTGCTTCTCGTTTTTTACGCGACGCACCACGTCGGCATCGCCGAAAATACAACCCTTTTCGGGATAGAGCGCCATTTCGGGTTGCATCTTTTCCTGAGCCTGCGACCAGGCGTGAGTGTAGCTGAAAAACTGCACAGGAACTTCAATTACCGAGAAGCGGCGAAACGAATAATCAAGCGAGTAGGCGCTTTCGATAGAGCGGCGCTGTTCGCGTATCTGAGCCGGAATGGTGTCGATGATTGAATCGAAAGGAGCCGTGAAATAATCGTGCCCCTTAATGTACCATATACTGTAGAGAGTGCTGTCCACATCAATGCTTTTCTGCTCATAGTCGCCGATTATCAGCGATATCGACGGAGTAGGAAAATCGGTCTTATAGACGAATATATTTGAATTTTTCACAGCCGTCGAATCCTCCGAATCGCCTTGAGGGTCACCTTGAGGAGTGCCTTGCGACAAGGCTTTCAGGCCGGGCAAGGTCTTGACCGTCAGGCTGAAATTACTGAAATACGACTGCTGCCAATCGGGATTCTCGTTACTATAGGAAGTGCCGGGAGACGGATACCAGTATGTTTCGGGCGTAAACAGCACATAATCACCGGTTTGAAAGCAATAACGCTTATCAATGCTAAACATCATGCTGCTGTACGACTGCTGCATGATTTTGACGGGTATGTCCAGGTAGCAGAAGCCGCCATCAATGCGGCCTGCGTATGAGATAGCGACCTCTAAGGAATCGCCCTCTTCAACCTGACGTCCGAAATCTACAAGCAGAATCTGTTTGTCGCGCTCGAAAGCCAGCGTCCTGTCGGCTGTCTTCACTTCCTTCACTTCCAGCGCCGGATTCAGGCAGAATATAAATTTCTGCGCTCCCTCGCCCGCTACACCTCGCATAATAACCTCGGCTACAACACTTTCCGTCTCTTGTTCGATAGAAATATCATAGTCGCTGACCGTCATCTTAGGCATTCCAACATATTTGTTATTGACCGCCGTGTATTCCGTGCGGGCATTTACTTCGTCGAGGATAACCCGAACGTGATTAAACGCTGCCAGACTGCCTGTTACAATAAAAACGACAGCTACCATAAGCCAGCGGAAAGAGCTTGCCTTCGTATTCGGCAGTCGGCGAAAAAGATAGATGGAGACGCAAAGAAAACCCAGACCGAGCAACAGATATATCAGTCGATGATTGATAATAAGCGAGAGGCTGCTAAAACCTACCATCGATGATTTCATCAAAGGCAGGCTATATGTCATGTAATCAAAGACATAGTAAAATTTATCACCTATGTAAAAGAGCGTCAAGGCAATGTAACCCAAGAGAATAACAAAGGTAATAGCCTGATTTTTAAGTATCAACATCAAGCCTACAGACAGGCCGAAGATAAAAATCAAGGTTGGTACGCAGATGATGAAAAAATAGATTATATATGACAGCCAGTCGAACTGTACGCCCGAAGCAAGGTTGATTGCTGCGACTATGGCCATGATTGTCAAATCGAGACGGATGAAGACGCGCATGTTGCCCCATATCTTGCCCGCAACGTACTCGAAGTTGCTTAGCGGGTGAACATAGAACACCTCCGAGGTGTCTAATTTCTTATCTGCCTTGAGAAACTCGGAGGAGAGGAATACCGCTACCACAGCCTGACCGGTATTGAGCAGCAGGAGGGTGCCGTAAGGGATATTCGAAGCAATCGCTTTCATTATCCAGTCGATATTGTTGTCGGAAATAAGAGCGACAAAATTGAATAACCCCAGAAAAAGTATCGCCAGAATCGAGAAAATCCTGTAAAACCAGCTGCGCATCAGCAGTTTGCTCTCGTATTTGGCTACCGAACGTATATTGTCAAAAATTGTCATCTTCTAATCATTAGTCCAACGGTTTAACTTCTTTTCCATATAATAGACGTAGGCGTGTTCGAGGTTAGGCGGATACGGCTCTGCGTCATGGTCCTTTATCTCGTCGGCTACGACCTGCACCTCCCAGCCCTTGCCCGAAGGAATGGTCGAGATGACGGGATACTTGGCGTCGATGCGGGGCAGTTCGTCACCGCTGACTTTCATGCGCCACACCTTGCCTTCGGCTTCCTTGAGCATGTCCTGCGGCGCTCCGTAGAATGCTACCTCGCCTTTGTTCATCAATGCCATGCAGTTGCAAGTGCTTGATATGTCGCCTACAATATGCGTCGAAAGCACTATGGTAACGTTGCGTTCGCTGATTTCGGACAGGAGGTTGCGGAAGCGGATGCGCTCTTCGGGGTCGAGGCCGGTTGTAGGCTCATCCACAATTATCAACTGGGGATTGTGAATCAGCGCCTGCGCTATTCCGAGACGCCTTTTCATACCGCCCGACAGTTTGCTTGCGTAGCGCTCGCGAACATCGAACAGGCCTACGCTTTCGAGCATCGTATCTACCGCCTGCTTGCGCTGTTTCGTACTGTTCATGCCCGACAGCCTCGCGGCGTAGTCAAGAAACTCCCATGTCTTGTATTTGGCAAAAAAACGGAAATCCTGCGGCAGGTAGCCCAGAATACGGCGTACTTCCTTACGTTGCTGCAAAAGGTCGTATCCGAAGACGTCCACCTCGCCGCTCGTAGGCTCCATCAGGGCTACAAGTATGCGCATAAGCGTTGACTTGCCTGCGCCGTTAGGGCCGAGCAAGCCGAACATACCTGTAGGTATCTCCAGATTGATATCCTTCAGCGCGTGATTACCGTTAGGATAATGTTTGTTAAGCGATCGAATCGATATACTCATAAATTATTCTCAATATGTTTTTTATTAGACTGCCGTTTCGCGAAAAAGTTACGTCGGGGATAAAAATTTTTCAGGAAAATGATTACCTTTGCATCGCTTAATAGATAAAAAATAGAAAAATGAGATTCTTCAGGACACGTAAAACGTACTATATGTACAATCCGAAAACGCTTGAGTACGAGAGGGTTTACCCTTCCGCAAAGCAGCGTTTCATCATTATCCTAAGGAACTTGAGCTACGGAATATTGATTGGCATAGCGTCGATTTTTGCCTTCATGTATTTCTTCGACTCGCCTATGGAGGCGCTGTTGGGGAAAGAAAACAAACTCCTTGAGACTCAGTACGAACTGCTGCAAATGCGGATTGAAGAGGCTAATGATATACTCGAAGACATGCAGCAGAGGGACGAAAACCTCTATCGCGCCATCTTCCGCGCCGACTCGATACCGGCTTCTATTCGCAAGTCGGGCTTCGGAGGGTCAAACCGCTACGAGCATCTTAGCGGTATGTCGAACTCGGAGATTGTCATCGAGACTACCAAGCGCATGGACATACTCAAAAAACAGCTCTATGTGCAGTCAAATTCTTTGGAAGAGTTGATTGCGCTCGGCAAGGATCTGGAAAACAAGTTCCATTGCATTCCCGCCATTCAGCCCATCTCGAACAAAGATCTCAAGCGTGCCGCTTCGGGTTTCGGGATGAGGATAGATCCTTTTACCCATCTGCCCAGATTCCATGCGGGAATGGATTTTGCAACCAACATAGGAACGGAAATATATGCTACAGGTGACGGCGTTATTACACATGCCTCATGGAAACAGGATTACGGCAATTGCGTCGTAATCGATCACGGCTATGATTACCAGACATTATACGGGCACATAGACAAGTATAAAGTCAAGGTGGGTCAGAAAGTATCGCGCGGAGAGGTTATTGCCACATCGGGCAATACCGGAAGGTCAAAGGGTCCGCACGTACATTATGAGGTTATATACAAGGGACGTCATGATAATCCTGCCAATTATTATTACAAGGATATGACGCCCGAAGATTATGACAAGATGTTGCAAATTTCGAGAAATCACGGTAATATAATGGATTGATGATGGAAAAGTTCCATAACTCTATAAAGGACGTGGCGAAGATTCTTGGCGAGAACGAATCGACTTTAAGATTCTGGGAAGAGCAGTTTCCCGACGTCATAGCGCCTCATCGCAACGAGACAGGCCACCGTTCCTATACGGAAAAAGACATTGACGACTTGCGTGCCTTGCGTCTTCTCCTGCGCGACGTCGGTATGACGACAGAAGGAGCGCAAAAGCATCTGAAAGGCAATAAACGTAGCAGTTTAATGCGTCGCGCTAAAGCTATCGACAAATTGGAACGTGTCAAATCGGAGCTAAAAGCATTAGAGAAGGCGCTCAACTCGGTAGGGAATTAGTCGGGAATTAAAATTTAAGAAACAACGTTCGACGTAGTCAATTAAAAGTAGAGACGTTGCATGCAACGTCTCTACGGAGTCCTTGCCGCACGCAGTTACAATGCCCTATAATTGCCGCGCAGCATAATTGTCAATTGTCAATTATCAATTATCAATTGTCAATTGCTTAAATTGTCAATTGCTTAAATTGTCAATAAATATTGTAGCGAAGTCAGGGGATTCATCTCTCCCGGCTGGCAGTCATAAAAATTTTACTTTTTTACGAATTTAACCGCTTTTCCGTCAACGTTCACAATATAAA
>JAITPL010000168.1 GCA_031289445.1 Tannerella sp. | reverse complement strand
CGCTCGTGAACTTCTTTAAATTTGATAGGTGTCAAAATGCTCTGGTAGCACATGTACACAAGGGCCACAATGGCCGCAACTAATAAGACTTTAAGTACAATTTTCATAATGTTTCTATTTTGTTTTTTAATACTTTCGCCCCGCAAATATAAATATTATTTTTTTAATAACTATCTTTATGGCCAATTTTTTTCGAAAAAAACATGATAAAAAATTTTATAGAGGGTAAGATTTTTGAATTTTTCCCCTTTGAGCCAACCAGCGAACAGTCAGTAGCGATGCGGGGTTTGGCGGAGTTTCTTACATCGCCTGAGCCGGAGGGCGTACTGCTTTTCAAAGGCTATGCCGGAACGGGCAAGACGACTTTGCTCGGCGCGACGGTCAAAATGATGGCCTCGCAGGGTCAAAAAGCCGTTCTGATGGCGCCTACAGGCCGTGCAGCCAAAGTTTTCTCGGATTATGCGGGGCATTCGGCCTTCACTATCCACAGAAAAATTTATCGGCCACGCAATCAGTCGGACGAGGGGGCGACGCCGGGTTTCGCTCTGGTCGGCAACAGCGCGAAAGATACCGTATTCATAGTCGATGAAGCCTCTATGATATCGAATGAATCACTGGGGATGTCTGTCTTTGGAAACGGCATGTTGCTTACCGACCTTGTGCGCTACGTCTATTCGGGCGACAACTGCCGGCTTATACTGATGGGCGACACGGCCCAGCTGCCTCCTGTCGGGCTTACCGACAGCCCTGCTCTCAACGCCCAGTATCTGCAACGTTACAACCTGCGTATCACCGAGATACAGCTCACTCAGGTAGTTCGTCAGCAGGAAGATTCGGGCATACTCATCAACGCTACTTCCATTCGCGACGCCCTGCGCCGGGGCAAGATAGGCATCTATCCCAAGATACTGACCGACAATTTTCCCGATGTACGCAAGATTGGAGGCGACGAGCTGATGGAAGAGATTTCGTCGGCTTACAGTCGCGACGGTCTCGACGACACGATGATTATCTGCCGTTCCAATAAGAATGCCAACATATATAATAACGGCGTCCGTAACCGCATACTCTATCGCGAGGAAGAGATTTCGTCGGGCGACCGCCTGATGATTGTCAAGAACAACTATTTCTGGTGTCGCGGCGACAAGGAACTTGATTTCATGGCTAACGGCGAGATTGTCCGCGTCATGCGCGTCCGCCGTACGGAAGAGGTGTATGGCTTCCGTTTCTGCAATATTCTTGCGTGCTTCGAGGATTACGACAAGGAAATGGAGATAAAGATAATGCTTGATACGCTCAATACCGAGGCGCCTGCCCTCACCCGCGAGATGAATGAACGCCTGAACGCCGCAGTCGCCGAAAACTACTTGGGCGCTACTCCGTCCGCTTCGCGGGATATCAAAGGCATCAGGGACGATCCTTATTTGAATGCCGTGCAGGTGAAGTACGCTTATGCCGTAACCTGCCACAAGGCGCAGGGCGGTCAGTGGAGCAATGTTTTTTTAGACGTCGGCTATCTGACAGAAGAGATGATGGGCGAGGATTTCTATCGCTGGCTCTATACCGCTTTTACTCGCGCCACTCGACGGCTGTACCTGGTCAATTGGAGATTGACAAATCAATAATAGCAATAAATTTTTTTCACATAATTAATGCTATGTAAAAAAAAATGCCTATCTTTGCAAAATTAAAGCGAGTCGATTTTTAGGCGAAATGTTTAATATATTCAATATAGTATATGGCTAACAATGAGAAGCTTAAACAGATAATTTCCAACTTGCAGGTACTTGGCGACCTGACTAAAACAATGTTGGATACGGAGATATATCCGGTTTCTTTCTTCAGTCAGGCTTACGACCTGATGCAGAAACTGCAAGGCGACGTCCATGCGCTTGAGACGGAGCAGGTCGAGATGTTTGCTACCCGCATGAAGGAACATCAGGCTTTGATGCTATCTATTCATCAGCAGATGCGTAATATCGAGGGCGTTAGAAGCTATGTGCCGCCTCCAACGACGGTAACGCCCCCGACGCCACAGCCACAGCCTGTAACACCACAGCCTGTGCCTGTAGTACCACAGCCTGTGCCTGTAACACCACAGCCTGCGCCTGTAGTACCACAGCCTGCGCTTGTAACTCCACAACCTGCGCCTTTTATTCAGCACATTCCGCCACAGCTGGAAACGCCCAAGCCTCCACAGTCGGAAACACCCAAGCCGCAGCCGGAAGTAAAGAAGGCGCCCAAGATTGTGCGAACTAGTCCTACAGACGAGCGACCGGTGGTACGTCCTACCGTCAAAATGCGATCGGATGATAAGAGCTATATGGATTCATTGCTCGACAGACTGGGATGGCCAAAGGAAGGCAGTATTGATGACAGAAAAGTCGCGAGAACGGAAGGTGTAAAGAAGCCTCCCGCGCCGGTGGTAGAAGAGCCGGTGATTGTGCCACAACCGCCACAGCCACAACAACAGCAGCCGCAGCCACAACAGCCACAACAGCAACAGCCGCAACAGGAAAAAAAGCAAGCGCCACCACCTCCACCGGCAGAAACACCCCCGCCTCTGCCTCCAATACCTTCGCCTTCACTTCGTCAAGAAGTCTCGGAAGGTACCGAATACGGTCGAGACGTTCAATCCCTGCCTCCAACCCCTTCGCCTCGTCAAGAGCCGACACCTTCGCCTCGTCAAGAGCCTGTTTCCAAAGATGCGCCTTCGGTTTTGCATGAGGCTGTTGTCTTGAGCGACGGAATAACCGCTCCACCATCATTGAACGATATGATAGAGAAAAAGAAGTTGAAGGACTTGCGCAAGGCATTCAGCCTGAACGACTATTTCCGCTATCGTCGCGAGTTATTCGGCGGCAGTGAAGAGGCTATCTATAATGCGATTGAAGTTCTTAACGGCAAGGAAACGCTCAAGGACGCGCTGATATACCTTGAAGGCAAGTTGCGTTTGGATTTATCCGATCCGATAGCAAAAGATTTTATCAAGATACTGGAACTCAGATACTTGTGATGGCCAAACTAATCCTCGTTCCCACGCCGGTCGGCAACCTCGAAGACATGACGTTTCGGGCGGTCAGGATACTGAAAGAGGCAGATATTATTCTTGCCGAGGATACCCGCACTACCGGCGTTTTGCTGAAATATTACGAGATAGAGAATCGCCTGCAGTCGCATCACAAATTCAATGAGCATCAGATGGTAGAGCGTATCGCCGAGCGCATCATTGCAGGCGAGAACGTAGCGCTTGTATCCGACGCCGGAACGCCCTCCATCTCCGATCCCGGCTTCCTGCTTGTTCGCGAGTGCGTACAGAAAGGTATCGAAGTCGAATGTCTGCCCGGCGCCACAGCCTTTGTGCCCGCATTGGCCGTATCCGCTCTGCCCTCCGAGCGCTTTTGTTTCGAGGGTTTTCTGCCCGTCAAGAAAGGACGCCTCACACGTCTGCGGGCGATAGCTGCCGAAGAACGCAGCAGTATCATTTATGAAGCGCCTTTCCGCTTGCTCAAGACACTGACGCAGTTAGCCGAGACCTGCGGCGCAGACAGGCAAATATCCGTTTCACGCGAAATCTCAAAGAAGTTTGAAGAGACAGTTCGCGGCTCATTAGAAGAAATTATAGCACATTTCACGGCTTGCGAGCCGAGGGGCGAGTTTGTAATCGTCCTGCACGGCAGCGAAATCAAGCAAGTCGGACATCAACCGAAAGATAACGTATAATTTAAAAATTCACAATTATGAAAAAGTTTATATACATTTTTATACCGGTAATAGTAGCAATGACCTCTTGTAAGCAGTATTCCGCCGAGTACAAGCAAGCAGTCGCCGAGAACGATTCGCTTCGCCTCGAACTCACCAAGAGCGAAAGCGAGATGAACGATATGTTAAGTATCCTTAACAGCATCGAAGATGATATCCTTGCAATCCGCAAGGCCGAAGATTTCATCAATATAGAGAAAGACGCCGAGCTGTCCGGCTCGCGTATTCAGAGGATAAAAGAAAACATGAACATCATCGTTGCGACTCTGAAGAAAAACAAGGCGCAGCTCGCCGAGCTTCAGAACAAGATCAACAAGGGAAGCGCCGTAGCCGCAACCCTGCAAAAGACAGTTGACCGCCTGACGAAGGAGCTGAGCGAGCAAAATAAGCTCGTCGTCAGCCTGCAGAACGACCTCAACCGCAAGGACGAAGAAATAAAAGGTCTGTCGGCGCAAGTCGAGAATCTCAACACCGACATCAAGATACTGGAAGGCGTACGCGAAGCGCAAAGCGAGCGTTTAACAGAGCAGGAGCAGACGCTGAATACCGTTTATTACTGCTTTGGGACAAAGAAAGAACTGAAGGAGCATAACATACTCAGCGGCGGAAGCCTGTTCTCGAAATCAAAGACGCTCGAAGGCGACTTCGACCGCAAGTATTTCGTTGGCATCGACAAGCGCAAAGATACAAGCATACCGCTGTTTTCCTCACATGCCGCCATCAAGACCAAGCATTCTAAAGACACATATTCGTTCTCGAAAGACAAGGAAGGCAATCTTACATTAGTTATAGGGGACCCCGAAAAATTTTGGGGCCTGAGCAAGTATTTAGTTATCGAAGTGGACTGATTATATATAATGAAAAAGATACTATTCTGGTTCAGGAATGCACGTCCTACGGCTCTGCCACAGAGTTTGTTGCCGGCGGCGCTGGCGTTTTGCATGGCCTCGAATGTGGACGGATTCTCGCTTCTCTTAGGCGTCGTCGCTGTTATTGGCGTTATTGCCGTACATCTGGGCATGAATCTCTTGGACGATTATTTCGACTATAAGGTCAAAGGCGCCGAATACAGGGATCGGATGCAGCATCGGGGCATGAGGGCGAGAATATCGAAATGTCCCTACTTGAAGTCGGGGCAAGCTACGATGTCGCAGTTACTTGTCGCCTGTACGGTTTTTGGCGGCATCGCGCTGGCGGCCGGGACCGTCATCTATCTTTTCAGGGGCAATATGATTCTGCTGATTGCCGGACTGACGGCTCTGCTTGGGGTATCGTACTCCGGCGCACCTCTACGCCTCTCGTATCACGGTTTAGGCGAGATACTTATAGGTATAATGTTTGGCCCCATGCTGATGGCGGGCGTTTATTATTCGGCTTGCGGAACGCTCGACTACCCGGTCTTTTTTATCTCCATTCCGGTAGGTCTGCTCGTCGCCAATATTGTCTATACGCACTCCATAATGGACTTTGAGCCTGACCGCGAGGTCGGCAAGAGAACTCTCGCCGTGCTGCTGAACAACAAGAAGAAGATGTTGGCATGTCTGCTCGCTTTGCTGCTCACGGCTTTCGGGCTTGTAACAGGAGGAGTAGCAAGCGGTTATCTGTCTGTCTATCATTTGTTTACACTGCTTTTGCTGCCAATGGCCGCAGGGCTTTTTTATCTAATGATCGAGTTTGTGCGCAATCCCTCCCGCACCTTCACTCCCCGCTTCTGGATGGGTTATATGGGTGATTGGGAAAGAATCCGGTCTATCGGCATCGACTGGTTTATGATTCGCTGGCTTATTGCCCGCAATCTGTTGGCGTTCTTTTGCCTTATTCTGATAATTATTAGTTTGTTATGAAGTCTCTGTTCTATCTCCCCTGGTGGTTTTTCAAGGCACGGGCGCTTGGTATCAGGCGACCGCTACAGACGGTGCTGTTCGTATCCGACCTTTGCAACCTGACTTGCCGGCACTGCAACGTATATCGCACGACCGACCCCAAGATCAAGACCTACTCGCAGATACGCGACGAGCTGGAATATTCCTATCGTCTCGGCTCGCGCTTCGTGGACTTTGAGGGAGGCGAACCTACACTCTGGCGCGACGGCGAACATGACCTCAACAGCCTTATCCGCCTGTCGAAAACGATTGGCTTCTATTCCGCTACAATAACCACGAACGCAGTGCGCCCCTTTGCAGGCAGCGAGGCCGATTCGATATGGGTCAGTCTTGACGGTATAGGTCCTTATCATGACGATATTCGCGGCCAGGGTGTCTTCGATAAACTTGTCCAAAACATCGCTGCGGCACAACATCCCCGCATCAGCGTCAATATGGTTATCAACAGCCGCAACTATCCGTCGGTCGAAGAGACAATCGATTTTGCAGCTGCCAACCCGCATATCCGTTCAATCTCGCTAAACTTCCATAATCCTTATTCGGGAAGCGAAGCTCTGGAGCTTGACCCCGATACGCGCTCCGCAGTTATCGACTTGATAATCAGAAAAAAACGGAAAGATTATCCCATCATGAACTCCATATCGGGGCTTAAATTGATGAAAGACCCCTCGAAATTCAAAAAGTATTGCTGGATAAGCAATTTTATTCTGTCCGACGGAACGCGATTGCCCGAATGTTCAGGATCTGCGGCAGGGATTTGTGACCGCTGCGGATTATCCATGTCGGGCGAGATGAACAGCGTTTTTACTTTGCGTCCGGATACTATATTTGCGGGGATGAAATTGCGAGTTTAACCCATAAATAACCCATAAAAATAGTTAAATATACATAAGTAGCCGCAGTTAAAACATAAATATTCTAAATTATTTGCGTATTACAAAAATATTTCGTTTCTTTGAAGTCGAAATACCCGCAATTATGTAGAGATTTTACAAATTAATTTATTAACTAAACATTTAGAAAGTGATGAAAAAAGTGATTTTAGGAATGGCCTTCGTGGCTATGATGAGTTTGACGGTCGGTGTTAGCGCCGATGACAGCAAGGCAAAGAAAGAAGTTGCCAAGAAAGAGACCAAGGTTGCTGCTAAAGCTGCGACAGCGACTTGCTGCCAGGCAGCCGATGCAGAGAAAAAGGTTACAGCCGAGGCTAAATCAGCCGAGAAAGCGACTTGCTGCCAGGCGGCTGAGGCCGAGAAGAAGGTTACAGCCGAGGCTAAAGCAGGCGAGAAAGCTACTTGTTGCAAGGCAGCAGAGGCAGAGAAGAAGGTTACAGCCGAGTCAAAAGATAAAAAATAAACTGTTTGACGATGGAGAAACCTTATGTTATTGGTATTGATATAGGCGGTACCAACACTGTTTTTGGCGTAGTTGACGCCAGAGGTACGATTTTGCACAACGGCTCAATCAAGACCGGAACGCATGAAGACGTGAATGATTACATCACGCTTTTGGCTGAAGGCTTGAAAGAAGTCATTGAAAAAGCAGGCGGTCCTGGTAACATCAAGGGCATAGGAGTAGGCGCCCCTAACGGCAACTACTTCAACGGATGCATTGAGTTCGCTCCCAACCTGCCGTGGAAGGGCAAAATACCTTTGGCTCAGTTGATTAGCGATAAGACTTACAACATTCCCGTTTCGCTCACAAACGACGCTAACGCGGCGGCTATCGGCGAGATGACTTACGGCGCAGCACGCGGCTTGAAGGATTTCATTGAAATCACACTCGGCACCGGCGTCGGCAGCGGTATTGTTATAGGCGGCGTCCTCGTTTATGGGCACGACGGCTTTGCAGGTGAGCTGGGGCACGTAATCATGCGGCAGGACGGTCGTCTTTGCGGCTGCGGTCGCCATGGCTGCCTCGAAGCATACGCTTCGGCTACAGGCGTAGCGCGTACAGCCCGCGAAGTGCTAATCAGCCGTACCGAGAAAAGCCTTTTGCGCGATCTCAACTCTGAAGAAATCACCTCGAAGGACGTCTATGACGCCGCTATAAAGGGCGATTTACTGGCAATAGAAATTTTCGAGTTTACAGGAAAAATACTCGGAGAAGCACTGGCCAACTTCGTAGCATTCTCAAGCCCGGAAGCCATAATTCTTTTTGGCGGACTGACCAAATCGGGCGACTTGATACTTAACCCTGTCAAGCGCTCTATGGAGGACAATATGCTGAAAGTCTTTCAAGGCAAAACCAAGCTGCTTGTGTCGCAATTGAAAGAAAGCGACGCAGCGGTGCTCGGAGCAAGCGCTCTCGGTTGGGAGGTAAAAGAAGGTTGAATTTACTTACAATCTCAAAACCGGTAGTCACTCCGAGTGTGGCTGCCGGTTTTTATTTAAAACTTTGCGTCTATTATATTTAAGAATATATGAATACAGAAAGAAAAATAATCATTATGTTGTGCCTTGCAGCCATTAGTGTGATGGCAAGCGCACAGCATTCGTATATGACAGATCCTGCAGACAGAATCTTTTTGGAGGGTGTAGATTTCTTCGAACAGAAGAACTACGCAGGCTGTATTGATAAGCTTGAGGCATATAGGCAAGTAGGCTCCAATCGCGACCTGCTGCAGGAAGCCGACTATATGCTGGCTTACATTGCTTTTACGGAAGGCAAGAAAAATGCCGCCGATCTGCTGGCCGACTACCTGAAGGAATATCAGGATTCGAGGCATACCGACGAGGTCAGTTTCCTTATAGGGACAGGCTATTTCGAGCGCGAGGAATATGATCGCGCCGAGAGATGGTTTGGCAAGCCGAGAGTAGATGTCATCAGCGACAAGCATAGAGAAGCTCTGTTATCTCGTCTTGCGTATGCACAGATGCAAAACCAGCATTACGAGCATGCACGCGCCAACTTTGCGGCAGCCGCCGAGTTTGGCTATGAGTTCTCGCAGCCCTCAATCTTTTACATGGCATACCTCGACTATGCCACCGGCAAGTATGAAGACGCAATGCGCGAGTTTGACCGCATGAAAAAAGATCCGGTATATCGTGAAAAGGCTAATTACTATATAGCCCAAATCAACTATCTTGAAGAAAATCATGATGATGTAGTAACGCTGACGGAGCGCCTCCTGCGTACCTATCCCAAAAGCGACAGCAATCCCGAGTTACACCGTATTGCAGGCAAC
>JAITPL010000163.1 GCA_031289445.1 Tannerella sp. | reverse complement strand
GGCAAACGACATTCCACGATTGGCAAACGACAATCGTCAATTGGCAAACGACATTCGTCAATTGGCAAACGACATTCGTCAATTGGCAAACGACATTCGTCAATTGGCAAACGACATTCGTCAATTGGCAAACGACAATCCACGATTGGCAAACGACATTCGTCAATTGGCAAACGACATTCGTCAATTGGCAAACGACAATCGTCAATTGGCAAACGACATTCGTCCATTGGCAAACGACATTCGTCCATTGGCAAACGACATTCGTCCATTGGCAAACGACAATTCATGATTGGAACATTCCAATTCATGTAAATACATGTTTTTTTGATTTTCAAACACAGGGTTTTTCCGGTGAGCAAAACACAGGGGCTTGTCTGACAAGGCCAATGAAATGCTGCCGTTCATAAATGGAAAGGAAGTACAGGTTTAAGAATCAAGTTTTCTCATGGACATCATTGCGTGTCATACCACCAAAGAAACCTTGGTTGCTCCCATGTTTTCAGATGATTTCCGGTTAGATGGTTTCCGGTTTTTATTCCGGGTGCCGTATTGACGAAGTCAAGATTTGATTGAAAAATACAGCCTGCTTTTGTCCACTTGAACAAGGTCGTTTTTAACCTGCCTTTTGTTCATTACACCTCCAAAATACAATTACACCACAAATACAATTACACACCCGGAAATATAACTGCATATCCCGAAATACAACTACACCTCCAACTGCAACTTTTCCCGGTTTAAATATAAATCCCTGCAAGGGCGAAGCCGGTATTATAGCCTGACTTGCACCCTTGCAGGGTTTGTTTTGATGTTTACGGATTTTTAGACCATCTTACATCGGCAAAATAATACACCATATCGCGTGCCGGGGAGAAGGTGCCGCCCGGCTCGCCACCGATATTTATTACCAGTACATTGTAATATGGATGAGAATCGGTGCCATTTACTACATCCCGAGTATCAAATGTGACCTCTTTCCATCTGCCAAGCTCGTTGGTTTGGATTTTATACTTTTCGCGGTCAGCATTTTTTTCGTCGGTATTACCGTCCCAAGACACTGTTGGCGTATGTCCCCACAGCGTATTGCGGATACGGAACCAGATACGTTGCCAGTTTTTGTAGTAATCGTCGGGGAAATAAGACGCATCCGGCGAGTACACTTTCATTTTCAGATACCTGTATTCCCAGATATTGAACTTGTATTGGGGCGGATAGACAAAGCAGAACGACGAGGATACTGTTTTGGGGATGATTTTCCACACATGGGTAGCGCTGCCGCCGGGGATACCGGCCGGTTGGTCGCCGGGCATATATGTGTAACTGCAATTCCAGTTGGTCGAGACTATGGCGCCGTCGGCGAAAACGTAGTTAGTAAGCAGGATTTCGTCAGGCGAGGTAAGAGTCTCGGTTATGGAAGCGTACGGCTGCAGGATTTCATCCAGTCCCATTGTGCCGGCGGCGTGTTTGACTTTCGTCAGTTGTCCCCTTTGAAGCACTCTTCTGAGAGCTTCATAGCCTTTCAATTCGCGGTAACTGCTGTTTACATAGTCGATACGCCGGAAGCCGAAGTTCCACGGACAGCCGCCCAGTTCGCTTGACACGTTGTTGCCTGTCGAGAGATAAGTAGGTATGGCGGCTCCTCCACCTGTAAAGTCAATCTCTGTGAGGTTGGGGAAATACAGGATGTCGAGCAGGTTACTTGCATGAACAGGATAAACAAGTTTAGTGATGCTCATCGGGTCGGTATTGCGGTCTATGCCGTTGGCAGCCATAGTGCTCTTGTCGGCAAATTCGGGCAGAATGGAAGCTATTTTCGAATCCACAATAGTACCGTTGCCGCCGATCGGCTCGTAGGCGGAAAATACTTCAAAGCGTTCATAGATAAGTCCGGGCAGTGGAGTTTCGAGCGTCGCGTTATCAATGGTGAGAACTTTTTCGACAGGATTTGACGGATCGCTGTAGTCTTGATAAGTGAGCGTGGTAGCCGTCATGGTGTAGTCGCTTACCGGTTTCCAGTTGATAGTCATCTGGCTGCCGTCGTTAGTCCAGCTTGCTATTTCTCTGCTTGTGAGATACTGACCGTACTCGTCGGTAGAGGGCACCTGAAGTTCGAGTTTCTGACTGAACGTTACCGTATCAAGTATTTCGACATCGTCAATAATTGGCACCACATTGATATTAAACTCTACTTCGACTGTCGAGCCGGGGTTGAGGTTGGTAGCATCGAAGCGCAGGTTGTTGGCTGCTTCCATTTCGGCGTCCATGGCTCCGTTGACCGTTTGACCGTTTTTATCCCTAAAGGAGTATTCGCAGGCGGTAAAGTTCCACATGCTGGTAGAGATAAGTGAAGGCCAACTCAAAGACACGCCCCACGGTGAGAGTATCGTTTTGGGGTCGGATACGCGGATTGCGTTTCTGTCCTCCTTGGTAAACGGTATTTTGGCTATTTCGAGAGGAACGGACTGGTTGCCTGCATGGTCGATTGTATAGACCTTGAAGCGATACAGTTTAGCCTTGTCGAGATTCTCGACGCTCACCCAAGTCTTCATACCGTCGTATTCGACCTTTTGGTCGTCATATTCAACTACAGTCTTTATAGCCTTGACAGGTGTATATTTGATGCTGTCGGAGCGTCCGGCAGGGGTCAGATATATTTCAACCCTTTCAAAACCTATTGCAGCGCTGATAGTATCGAACTTTTCCGAATAAATCACTTCGGATTTCACATATTCGCGTATATTGTCGTAAGCATCTCCGTCGCATCCAAAGAGTGCGAGAAAGAAAAACGCGGCTGATAATAAAAATAACTTTTTCATATTCAATCGATTAATAGTTTATTTTTTACCGTATAAAGTTATTTCCGACAAGCAGTTGGCTCCTGTTCCCGTATAGTTGTCGCTGAAGCTTGAAATCGCTTCATAGCGAAACCAGCGGGTCGGGGGGCTGAATTTGGGTTCGTCGGGGAACATGTAGAACATGTCGCCTGCCTGACCCTGACGGAAGATATCCATATTGTTAAGACCTGTCGGCAGGGGTATTTTGCAACTCGACATCTTCACCCAATACGATGAGTCGGGTGTTTCGGCGAGGTAATAGACGTTGAACTGTCCTACATTCTCGCTTTGATAGTACTGACCGCGAGCCATGGGAGCAAGGTCGCCTGCCGTTCCGTGACGCTGGTGGGTTACAATACGGCTCAACTCGTAGTAGTCGCCGAGGTCGATAAGGACGTTCCACGGCACATTACCGCCGCTTTTGCCGGTGCGTCCCATACTTCCGGTGTGCGTGTAGTTGGCAAGACTGTAAGCGTCAATCACATCATCGACAAGATAGCGGATACGACCTTCCCTAAAGTTAGCGAAGCACATGGGGACGCCGGCGATAGAGTCATTGGTGTCGGGCATTGTCCATGCTGCCTTGCTTATAAGAACGTCCTGCAGCAGATAGATAGAGCCTTTGTCGAGTTCGCCGGTTGTGTTGCCATACCGGTCTTCAATTTTGACTTTGACGTCGATTTTGTCGGACGGACCGAGGTTCAGATTGCGTATAAACTGACGGTTGATAGTGTCATGAGAGGTGAAAATCATTTCCACGTCCTTGTTCTCGCCTCCGTAGCTGTATTTGAAATTGACAAACACATTGACGGATTCCATCAATTCGTTTCGCCAGTCCACATAGAATGAACTGAAGCCGGGCACAACCTTGAGCGTTTTCTCCACACGTGATACGACAGGCTCAAGCGGAGTGATGTCGTAAGGCAGATTGGTCGAGCGGTTGCCGCCACGGTCGAGAGTATAAAGGTTGATAGTGTGCTTTTGGGTATCGCCCAATCCATAAACGTCGAGCGAATCCGAGAAATAGGACGCCGAGAAGGTAAACAGTTTACCGCTTGTAGTAAGGTATTCGGCATTGACGCTCAACACGTCGTCGTCGGCGGGCGGGCGGAAGTAGAAGCGTGCGCCGCCGTTGAGGAGCTTGACGGAATCAATTATAGGGATTCCCGGGGGCGTGCTGTCATCGGAATAGATTGCAAACCGCTTGTCTTCCTCGCAGGATGAAATCAGCGTCAGCACGCTAACAGCAATAGCAAATATATATTTATTCATAAATCTTCAATTTTTAAATTTTAAACATTTTTTTACCAGCCCGGATTTTGTATCAGGTTGGAATTTTTGTTGATTTCACTCAGAGTGATAGGCCAGAGGCAGTCGCGGAACGAGAATTTGCGCGTCTGTTTGATTTCCTGCACAAAGAAACTCTCGTGGCTTGTTTTCAATGGCGACCATCCGATAACCGGCTGTGAGAGGGCGGCTACAGCGTCTTTCCAGCGAACGAGATCCCAAAAGCGGTGTCCTTCGAAAGCCATTTCAAGCGAGCGTTCGTCCTTGATGATCTCTCTCAAGCCCGATTTTGTGAGGTGTTTGCCTACAGTTCTGGCAAGAGTTGCATCCGACCATACGGTTTCGACGTCAGGTATGCCTGCGCGACGGCGAATAATATTCAGCACGTCATAGACTTCCTGCGTGGGTGCATCAAGGCTTTCGTTCAGCGCTTCAGCCTTGAGCAGATAGAGGTCGGCAAGGCGCACGATAGGATAGGGATAGCGCACAAGGCGAAAACTGTGACCCGATTTGCTTTCGGGATGTACAAGTTTCTGCACTCCTATACCTGTAGAGAGGAAGTTGTCGGCATGTCCCGAATAATAGCCGCCACCGCTATTGTCGTAGTCGGGGAAGTCGGCAAGGAAGTCGGTTTCGATGCGATTTTCGTGAGAGCGGAAGTATCCGCCCGTGACGCCCAGATGAGCATAGAAGCGTATTTCGCGGTTCATATACAGCGAAATGGTAGTAGCGCCGGGCTGCATAATGCCTGTATATTCAAGATATTCGAGGTCTTCGGCGCCGGGCGTGGTAATGATATTCAGGCGCGTAGAGTAACTGAAAGTTTTGTCTTCGGTTATCGGCAGACCGTTCTTGGTATAGTAAGCTTCGAGCATGTGATATGTAGCGCCGAGTTGCTGGTCGGAATAGGACTGGTTAAGCACCATATCGGAACCCGGATCAAAGCGGTCGGGAAGCATGATGTTTGTATAGTTGGGAATACTTCCGGCAGAGTTGGAATAGCCCCAGATAAGTTCCTGATTCCACGGGTCCACAATCTGATAACGCAGGTTATAGAGCGTTTGCATCTTTACTTTATTTGTATCCAAAGCGGCACGGTCGGCAATGAGAGGCGGTTTCGTGTATTCATACAATTTGTTGCCTGCTGTTGTAGCCGCGTTGATAGCTTCGTTGACGGCGGCAAGAGCTTCTGTCCACTTGGCTTTGGTATCGGCTTCGGTATCAAATACTGCGAAATAGGGTTTGCCGTCGAAGTCGAGGAAGTCCTCAAAATAATCGCGGTTGCCGCTATAGAAAGGTGAAGCGCGATAGACTAAAATCCTTGCCTTGATAGCTTTGGCAGCAACCTGATTAACCTGTCCGAGTTCTATGGTCGCGGTTGTTTCATTCAGGTCGGGAATGGCCTCATTCATCAGATTGATGATATAGGCGAAGCAGTCATCCACTTTGGAGCGATACTGGTAGATGTCGTCGCCGACGGCATTAGCCGACACTTCCGCGTCGGAAATGATGATAGGGCCGTAGGAGCGTAGCAGGATAAAGTGATAGTACGCTTTGAGGAATTTGACCTGCGCTATCCAGTCGGCTTTTTCGTTGGGCGTCAGGTCGGACGTCAGGTTTATTTTTTCAAGGAAAATGTTGCACGAGCGGATAGCCTGATACATATCCGAGCCGCCGCCGCTACCTTGCCAGTAACCTATTTTGACGTCGGAAGTGGACTGTTTGCCACGCATGATGGTCATGCCATTCCACCACGCTTCCTTGTTTTCCTGCACGCACGACATGTATTCGTCGCCCAGCAGCCAGGGAGAGTTGTTAACGTCTCCTTCGTTGGGCAGAAACGAATAGCATTTAGCCAGTCCGTTCCAAGCGTCTTCCCTCATGTAAAAAATCATCTCAAGCGTCAATTGCGAGTCGGGTACTATGTTGAGAAACTCCGAACAACCCGAAGCCACAAGCGCGAGCAGTGATATTGCTATTGTTTTTAATTTCGATATCATAATCTTTATATATTAAATGGTTAGAAATTAACATTCAGACCGATGTTGAATCGCCTGTTGAGCGGATATCCCATACCGTTGCCGCCCATTTCGGGGTCCCACAGTTTGAATTTGCTGAAGTGAAGCAGATTTTCGAGAGTAACATAAATACGGGCGGTCTGTATCAGTTTCTCCAGTTTGGGGATATTGTAACCTACTTCAATGGTTTTAAGGCGCAACAGCGAGCCGTCGCGCAACCACCATGACGAGGATACGGTGTTGTTTGTAAGCAGGCTGGTCGAGAGGCGAGGCCAGAACGAATGCACGTCGGGGTCGGTCTCTGTCCATGCGTCGCGGGCTACGATGGCAAGAGAGTTGCGCTGGTCAACGAAAGGCGCTATACCATTACCTGTCCCGGGGTTGATAAAGAACGACACATGAGCGTTGCCCTGGAAGAATATGTTGAAGTCCCATTTCTTGAATCCTGTGGAGACTCCGAATCCGTACTGTATTTCAGGCACGGAAGGATAACCCATCCATACGCGGTCGTTGGTGTTGACAACGCCGTCGCCGTTGATATCGGTATATTTGATATCGCCTGCCTGATAAACGCCTGTACCGCCAAGATCCTGTCGGGGTGAATTGGCTATTTCGGCTTCATCGACAAACAGACGTTCGGCGACGTATCCCTGCATCGCATTGGCGCTCTGGCCAATCATTGACAGATATTTGTCGGCGAAATTTTCTTCGTCGCGGGCCATTATCTTGTTCTTGGCATAAGTGTAGTTGCCCCTGACCTGCATCCAGAAGTCTTTATTAAAGAAGTGATTAAAGTCGATCGAGCCGTCGAAACCTTGCGAGTTCACTTTTCCAACATTACCGCTGATGTCTGCTTCCAGACCTACCGATTCGGGAATGCTGCTGCGTTGCCAGTAAATATTGCTGCGATGGTCCTGGAAATAATCGACAATGATTTTGAGGTCGCCGTTTTTGAGCAGATAGAGTTCAAGTCCGTAATCCAGTTTGCGCGACAACTCCCAAGTGATGTCGGGGTTGGCATAACGCCTTATCTGATAGCCGGGGTAATATGTCGAGAATGTCTCGCCCCAGGTAGCAGCGCCGCCATTTGTCTCAATCCATGAAAGAAACCAGAAACGGTTGGCGCGGTCGGAGATGGCGTCGTTACCGACAAGTCCGTAAGTAGCCCTTAGTTTCAGCATGTCGATTTTCAGAGGCTCTTTTATGCCCTCGAAGAAACCTTCGTTAGAGATGATCCAGCTGCCTCCTATTGTGGGGAAGAAACCGTAGCGGCGACTGCCGGTGAATTTTTCGGAGCCGTTGTATCCGAAGGCAAATTCCAGGAAGTAGCGCTCGTCGAAGTTGTAGGTAAAACGCCCCGATACACCCTGATTGCGTTGCGGCAAGGCTTCAAAGATGGATGTACCGCCGTTATAGTCGGTCGCTTCGTCAAGCATGGCAACGACGCCGGCGCCAAGACTGTGTTTAGCAAACTCGCGATTCCAACCCAAACGTGCTTCGAGGTAGGTATGCCCTGTAACGTCGCGCGAGGAATAGATATCGCCCAGACGCGGATATTGTGCTGTCGGGTTGAGGCGAAGCAGCGTATATTCACCTGTAAGCTGGTTGTATTCGTCAAGGCCGAAATAGAGCGGATTGTAAGTACGCGAGGCTTCATTCTTGGTGTTGACAGTCTCCGATACTGATATTTGGAAATTCAGTCCTGCCGTGATAAACGCCAAATCCTGCTTGAAAGTCATCAAAGCCTCGATTGCAGCATTGTCGCGCCCTGTATATCCGCGTACCATTTCGGCGTAGGGATTGCTTTTTGGGGTTTCGCTACCGGGCAGCACTACGCTACCGAACAGGATATATTCGCTGTACTGATGCGCAGCGTCGGGTTGATAGACAGGCGGAAAGTCCACCGGGTTGGAGTTAAGGATGCCCGAATAGATGCTGGAAGCGCTTTGCTGCGGACCGTTGTAGCGTTCAAAGCGCCCTGAAATCTTGGTTTCGAGTTTCGACGTCTTGCCGAGATTGAAGTTCACATTCGAGCGCAGATGGAAGCGGTCGATAGAAATGTTGGAGTTGAAATCGTTCTTTTCGTCAACTTTCAACAGACCGGTTTCATGGTCGTAACCTACAGAAATGTGATAGGTAGCCGCCAGACCGCCACCCGCAAGACTCAGATACGATTTATTGTTGATGGTCTGTTTGTTGAACAGATAGTCGTACCAGTCTATATTCGGATAGACAAGGGGATCGTCGCCGCGAACCGTCGCACGTATTTTCTGTTCCGAATATAGAGGACCAAGTTCGGGATTGCGCGACATGCGTGCCTGATTGTACAGCTGCATGTATTCCTCGGCGGAAATCAGATCCATGATGTGCGTAGGCGTAGCCACGTGGGTATCGAAGCGGGCGGAAATCTTCAATGGTCCTTCCTTGCCCACTTTCGTGTTAACGATGATGATACCGTTGGCTCCGCGCGGGCCGTACATCGCAGTTGCAGTAGCGTCTTTCAATACCGAGAACTGCTCGATATCGTCGGACTGTATGCGTGCGAGGTCGTCGGTCGAAGCTTCGATACCGTCGATCAGGATAAGCGGGTCAACCTTCAGACCGAAGGTTGAGACGCCGCGGATAAAGAACTTGGCGTTGTCGGCTCCCGGCTCTCCCGTATCCTGATAGGAGATGATACCGGCGATGCGTCCCGCCATGGCATTAGTGATGTTACTGCTCGGCGCCTTGAGGTCGCCGGGTCTCACAGTCGTGACCGAAGCCACGACGCTCGTCTTTTTCTGCTGTCCGAACGCGACGATGGTTACTTCGTCGAGTGCGTTGGCTTTCTCCTCAAGTACAATCGTAATGCTGCCGCTCTTGCCGTCGAAGGTAAATTCCTTGTCCTCCATTCCAAGATACGATGCCTTGAGTTTGGTACCTACCGCCACGTTAGGCAGTTCTACATTACCGTCCATGTCTGCTGCTGCGCCCCTCGTACTGCCGACCACCGTAATGACGGCGCCCGCAAGCGGCTCGCCCTCCTTATCAACGATCTTGCCTTTGAAGGGTTGTGCACCGTTCTGAGCCATCAGAGCAACGGAACAGCAGAACAGAAACAGTACCGACGCCATCAGGCGTACTGACTTTGATGCGATTGAACGCATTCCTGTAATTGGCTTCTTTTTCATACTCATTCAAATTGGTAATTATTATGTTGATTAAAAAAAAATGTCAAAATGCTTGCTAAGA
>JAITPL010000234.1 GCA_031289445.1 Tannerella sp. | reverse complement strand
AAAGTGTTTAATTCAATTTTTATAAAAACAAACAAGTATGAAAAAGAAATTTATTTTACTAAATCGGGATACATGGTATCTATGGCGCAAGGCGCTATGTGTGTTGTGTATTCTCAGTTGTTGCTCTACGGCGGCATTTGCGCAGAAGCGACTGACCGGTACGGTGACGGACGCCACAGGCGAGACAATCATCGGAGCAAATGTGGTGGAGAAAGGCGTACAACCGGCTAACGGCACCGTTACGGATGCTAACGGTCGATTCGCGCTCACGGTCCAGAACAATGCCACGCTTCAGGTATCCTACGTCGGCTACATCACGCAGGAAGTCAAGGTTGGGAGTCAGACGGCGTTTACAGTCACGCTCGTCGAAAACACCCAGGCGCTTGAGGAAGTTGTAGTAGTCGGCTACGGAACACAGAGGAAAGTGTCCGTTACCGGCGCCGTTTCGTCCATCAATACGTCGGAAATGAAAGTCAGCACATCCGCCAGTCTTGGCAATGCTCTGGCCGGACGTATAGCCGGTTTGACGTCAACACAAAGTATCGGAGGCCAGCCCGGTCGCGACGACGCTACGATGTATCTTCGCGGAGTTGCCACAATCAACGGCTCAAGCCCCTTGATACTTATCGACGGAGTGCCTCGCGACAATATCCGCACGATGGACTACAACGAAGTCGAATCCATCTCCATCCTCAAAGATGCGTCGGCCACATCGGTCTTCGGAGTGAGAGGAGCTAACGGAGTGCTGATGATTACCACCAAACGCGGCAAGGCAGGTAAACCGGAGTTGACGGTCAGCGCCACGCAGTCCTTCTCGGCCTTAACACGCGAGCCTTCACGGCTGCATTCACTGGATTATATGAAATTCAGGAACGAAGCCCTTATAAACGACGGCATGGAAAGCGCAATCTTCAGCGACGAAACGATGGCGCTCTATGCCGATCCTCTGAAAGGTTTGGATCCCTCGTCGCCCGACTATGCAACTCAGGCCGCCACGCGCATGTACATGTATCCCGACAACGACTATTACAGGATGATGATCAAGCGCTGGTCGCCGCAACACAATATCAACGCAAACCTGTCGGGCGGTACCGATAAACTTACATACTTCATGAATGTAAGCTACCTCTATCAGGGAGGAAACCTCAAGACCGAGCCTAAAGAGAAACTTGGCTACGACCCTTCCTCGAAACTCAACCGCTACAGTTTCCGTTCAAATGTTGACTATAACATATCCAAAGCCCTGAAGGTGTATTTGAATTTGGGCACATATATCGAGAAGGTCAACATGCCGAATGCGGCTGCCATCTACGGAGGCGACCAGAACTGGATGATGAGGGATTTGTTTTTTCAGGCGCAGACCATTCTGCCTATCTCGCCCGGTCCGACTACCATAGCCGGACACGGAGTAGAAGCGGGATTCCCTCTGGATCCCTCTTATCTCGACGGCGGACACTATATGGACCGCAGTCCCTATACGATAATAAACAAACAGGGCTATCTGGAAGAAACACGGTCGAATCTTAACTCCACCATAGGAACGGAACTTGATATGAGCGCCATAACCAAAGGACTTGTATTCAAAGGCATGCTGTCGTACGACTCGCGGTCGCAAACGGTAATGTACGGCGCTTTCAACAGCTCGATGTATATGGCCAACGTCGATTACAAGAACAACACCCTGTCGTTCGCCGAACTGACGAGCGCAACCAACCGCCTGACCTTGAGCAACCCTTCGCCCTCATCCAATTACACAATCAACGCACAGGCCTCGCTGAACTATAACCGTAGCTTTGAGCTGCACAACGTAGGCGGAATGATACTCGCACAACGCGACTACTGGGAAACCACAGGCGCCGAAATCCCCTACAACGTGCTCGGTATAGCCGGTCGCGCAATGTACGATTACGACAGTCGATATTTCGCAGAATTTAATATGGGTTATAACGGCTCCGAACAGTTCTCGCCAAAGAAACGCTTCGGATTCTTCCCCTCCTTTTCGGCCGGATGGCTAATCACAAAAGAAAGCTTCCTCGCCGATAACGAGTACCTTACATCACTGAAGGTAAGAGCCTCTTACGGCAAGGTAGGCAACGACAAGGGACAGGGACGTTTCCTCTATCAGGATAATATCACGATGGGAGGCGGCTTCAGCAGCAGTCTGGGACAAGGCAGAGGCGTAAGCGAAGGCTTGCTCGGCAATCCGGACATCACTTGGGAGATGGCTACAAAGATGAATCTGGGTATCGACTTTCAGATAATAAAAGACATTAGCGGAACAGTAGATATATTCCGTGAAAACCGCACACAGATACTTCTCACCCGCGCAAGCATACCGTACTTTCAAGGTTTGCCGCTTGGCAATGTTCCCAAAGTCAACATGGGAGAGATGGAAAATCAAGGATTCGAGATCGAGCTTGGATACAACAAGCAGATTAACTCGGACTTGCTGGTGCACTTCAAAGGAAATTTCTCCTACAACCGCAACAAGAGGATGAATGTAGATGAAGTGCCTCGCGACGAAACCTACACATATCCTAAACGTTCTACCGGCTATTCATTAGGTCAGAACTTCGGTTATCTGATAAACTATGATCAGGATGGAGGCTACTGGACGCCCGAAGCGCTGGCCGATCCCAATCATTTGACTTACGATTTCGGTACGCCACGCGCAGGAGATTTTGTTTATTCCGATATCAACGGCGATGGCGTAGTGAGCGAAAAAGACCAGGCTCCGATAGGATACGGCTCTGTACCCCGCATTTCCTGGGGAGGCTCTTTCAACGTAGAGTACAAGGGATTTGACGTTTATGCCTTCCTGCAAGGTCTGGGACAATACAGCAGTAATTTTGCGAATCAGGGAGTTTACGAGTCCACTATTCGCGGCACCTATTTTGATTTGCACCGGACGGCCTGGACGGAAGAACGCTGGGCTAATGGAGACAAGATCACCTACCCTGCCCTATCGACAGGCCAGAATGTCAATCACCGCGCAAACTCTTTCTTCGTAATGGACAGAACATTCGCGAGGTTGAAAAATATCGAGTTCGGCTACACGCTGCCAAAAGACGCGCTGAAGCTGTTGGGGATAAGTAAAATGCGCGTGTTCCTTCAGGGACAGAATGTATTCACATGGTCGCCCAATTTCCCGCTGACACACTTGGATCCAGAGAACAACGATGCAATCGGCTACCCTCAGACAAAGATGTTTAGCCTTGGCACAAATATTAATTTCTAAACTTAAAGAATTGAAGATATGAAATACAAGATAAAATTACTGGTATTACCGACGCTGCTGTTGTTCATGCTCTTTAGTGCATGTTCGGACGTATTGGACTCAGCGCCGGACGGAAAGATTTCGCTTGACGAAGTCTTCTCCGATAACGACAAGACGGCAGCCTACCTTAGTTCGGCTTACTTATATATTCCCGGCGGAGGCGCTGCGACGTTCTTTCACTGCCGCGCTCCGGCCGTTTGGTGCGACGAGGCCTGGGATACGGACGCCGAAGCAGAGCCATGGATAAGTTCGGGGAACTTATACAACGGAAGCGCATCTGCATCAAGCCACCCGATCATAAACAACGGCGGAGGCGTAAACGCCAACAACGGCGATTACTGGAACAGACTTTGGCAGGGCATCCGCAAATGCAGCGTGTTTTTGTCGCGCATAGAAAAGGCGCCTGTCAACAGCGAAGCCAACAGAAGCCGATGGATAGCCGAAGCGCATCTCTTGAGAGCATATTATTATATGGAACTACTGCGCTGGTTCGGTTGCGGTCTGCCAATCGAAGAGCAGCCCTATACACTGGATTTTGATTATACACCGGTTAAAAAGGCAAGCTATTACGAGACAGTCAAGTTTATCCTCTCGGAATGCGATTTGGCATTGTCGTCGCATGATTTACCGTGGCGCATCACAAGTAGCGCCGAGGCTTATCGCCTTACCAAAGGCGTAGCCGAAGGTATCAAGTCAAGAATGATACTCTATGCCGCAAGCCCGCTGTATAACGAGGGTCAGAATTATTGGGAAGAAGCTTATCAGATCAACAAAACATCGTTGGCAAACCTGAGAAGTCAGAATTTCGAGCTGTACAACAAGATAAATTTCCCCGGCACATGGAAAGATGAAAATGCTTATTTCGATAGCGACTATGCCGCGCTGTTCAACGAATACTTCTGCAACACTATGGCTTGGTCGGATAATCCGATTGATAAGGAAACTATTTATCAAACCAATGCCGGTCAGGATTTAGCACATCATATCGATGGAATAGGCGCTCAATATCAGTACAAGACAGGCACATGTCCTTCGCAGGAGTTGGTTGACTGTTTTGAGACCATAGACGGCGAGCCGATACTGAATCTTGCGAAACCGTACAATGACGAGGTTACTCATTTAAACCCTAACCTCAATCCCAAGTCCTTATATAAAGAGGAAGATCCGTATGCCAATCGCGACCCGCGCTTCTATGCCACGATTTATTATAACGGCTCGAAACGCTATTGCTACTGGCCATTCGATGAATCGGAGGGTAGCCCCGAAAACTATCCTGCAAGGGCGGGCGTTCATACCAGAATTATCGCTACCTGGGACGGCGAGCCTCAAACAGGTATCAGCCCTACCTCGCGTAAACTGACAAGGACAAGCTACTTTCAACGCAAGTTCAATCATCCGATGGGAGGCGATCAAGGTACGGTCAGTCCGGGACTCGCTCAACCCAAAGCCATACGCTTGGCCGAAATCATTCTAAACTTTGCGGAAGCGGCAGCCGAAGCCAATCATTTGGAAGAAGCGCGAACAGCAGTCAACGAGATACGCGCTCGCGTGGGTATGCCTGCGATATCGGCCGGCCTCTCTCAAGCAGAGCTTCTACTGCGTATTCGCAATGAACAAAGAGTTGAGTTTGCGCTCGAAGGCAACCGTTATTATGACGTTCGCCGCATGCACAATCCAAACGAAGACCTGGAAAAAACCGACAGATGGATCACCGCCATGTGGATCACAAGAAACGCAGACGGAACATACACCTATAAACGCGGTCCGGTATCCAAAGAACGCCTGTGCTATACCAACAAATTCTTATGGCTACCCATACCGATGAATGAAGTCAACATTATGAAATCGTTGACAGGCGACAACTGGCAAAATCCGGGATGGTAATTTTATGTTATATATAAAAACAATTCTCATGAAACTAAAAAACATATATATTAAGATTCTATTGCCTGTTATGATGTTATTCATAATAGGAACAGGAGTTAAAGCTCAAGAAATATCCTTCATCGTCACCGGTACGGTAAGCGATACCGAAGGCCGTCCTTTGGAAGATGTGAAAATCGGGACTGTCGGCGGAACCAATAAAGCTGTTACCGATGCAAAGGGACAATATTCCATAGGCATCAATAACAACGATACGGATATTCTTTTTTCCATAACCGGATACAAGTCTCATAGCGCAAGAGTGGAAGGCGAAAGCGAACTGAACGTTACGCTCGAACGTGCGGAAACATACAATCTGGACGAAAAAGTCAATCTTGGTTTTAATTCACAGCGTAAAGGCGATGTAACAGGCGCAATATCGACCGTTACAGGCAAAATCCTTGAACGCGCTCCCGCCCCCAATCTGTCAATGACACTGTCGGGACGTCTTCCCGGACTCTTTGTCCGGCAAACTTCATCCGAGCCGTCACGCGCAGCTTCATCAATGTGGTCGCGCGGGCTATCGACTTACGGAGGACACCAGCCTCTATTGGTTATCGACGGATTTACTTACAGAGATTACGCTACGGATTTGCTTGAATATATTTCGGCAATGGAAGTGGAATCGATAAGTCTGCTAAAAGACGCATCTACTCAGGCATTGTACGGAGTACAGGGCGCAAACGGCGTATTGGTTATCACCACCAAACGCGGTACGCAACGCAAGGTCGAAGTCGAAGTAAAAATCGACGAGACAGTAGAACAAGCCTCTACCAGATTGCCCTTTATCCCTTCCGGAGAATATGTGCAGTTGAAAAATCAGGCAGCGCTTAACGACGGTCTCGGAGAATACTATTTCTTCTCCCAAAAAGACGTTGGCAGATTCGTGTCGGGCGAAAACCCCGACCTGTATCCCAGCAACGACTGGGCCGCAATGAACATGAAAGATTTGTCGAACATGCAGCGAATCGGCATCAATGCGTCCGGCGGAAACGACAAGTCACAGTTCTTCACAAACGTCAATGTGATGCATCAGGACGGCATGTGGAAAACAGACCAGACCAAGTACGATCCGAACAACGATTACTTATGGGCTAATTTCAGGACAAATGTTGACCTGAAACTCCATAAAGCATTGTCGGTAGGCATGAACTTGAGCGGAAATATCAAACGCGAAAAAGTTCCGGGCAGAACACCTAACGGCGATACCTTCGGGCAAAACATCTATTACCGCATGTACACCATTCCTCCTTATGTTTACGGACCTACAACTCCGCTTGCTCAAGACCCCGAAACAGGCGAAATCACAGGCGGCGAGGCTGTAGTTACTCAAACGGAGCCTTATTCGGCTTATGCTACAATAAACCGCACAGGTTATGAAATCCGCACGAATACCAATATCTACGCACAATTCTTTGCCAAATTAGACATGAGTTTCCTGACGCAGGGACTTAGCTTGAGCGGCTTCGGAGGTTATCAAACCCTGGCTGTCGGCGCCATGTACACCAGCCAGTCTTTTGAGAAATGGCTTAGAACGAACAGCTACGAAGATTTGGAATTTACCCGCTTCGGCTCGGACGAAAACACGCCTCTGGCATACAGCAAATCAACCGCCTACTACTATAATCTGAATTTCAAGGGAATACTGGATTATCACAGGTCGTTCGACAAGCACAACGTCAGCGCCCTGGCCTATTCTTTTTATCAGAATATGAACAGAGCGGGTGAAGCATTGCCTTATAAGCGTCTGCTTTCGGGTTTCGAGGCCGCTTATAACTACGACGATCGCTACCTGCTTAAATTCGACGTCGGTTATTCGGGCACCGAACAGTATTCGCGCGAGAACAGGTTTACAGCTACACCGGCTGTTTCGGCGGGATGGATTGTAACGAACGAGGATTTCTTGAAGGACAACCCCATTATTACGTATCTGAAACCGCGTATTTCGATTGGTAAGGCGGCAAATGACCTCGGTCTCGGCAGATATGTGTATCTCGATAACATAAATATTATAGGTGGAGGCCCTTTAGTCAATTACCTTAAATATTACGTTAACGAGGGACAAGCCGCCAATCCGAATATCAAGCCTGAAATATCCGTAAAACAGAACTATGCCGTTGATCTGACCTTATGGAATAATTTATCCATCTCGGCAGATATTTTCAGGGAAAGAATGGACAACATGCTTTCGGGCGCTACGGCTAAAACTCCTACTTATCAGGGTATTCCTTTAACATATTATCCGCAGACAAATACAGGTAAGTTTGAAAATAATGGCTACGAGCTTGTTGCCGATTTCACCAAGCAGCTGACTAAAGACCTGTCATTCAATCTCGGAGGCTGGGTTATGTACTCCAAAAACAAGATTATTTACCGCGACGAGTCTGAACGCGCTGAAGATTATGCCTACAGAAAACGAGAAGAAGGATACCCGTTCGGTCAAGCCTTCGGCTATCTTGTTGACGACCATAACGGTAACGGATTTTTCAACAGCAAGGAAGAATTGGAAAACAGCAATCTCGCTTACGAAATCGGCTCGCCACGAGTGGGCGACCTGAAGTACTACGACATAAACAACGACGGTATCATCAACGACAAGGACAAAGTCCCGCTCGGACACGGCGCTCTTCCTGCATACGTCTATTCGTTCAACGGGGGCTTGAAGTTCAGGAATGTCGATCTCAATGTGATGTTTGAAGGAATAGGCGACTATTATATCATTAACGCCGGCGTAGGACGTACGGAATACAACTTCGACGGCACATTCAGCGAATGGCACAGAACTGCGTGGACGGCTGAAAGGTACGCTAACGGAGAAAATATTACATACCCTGCACTGTCAACCAAATCGAACTCGAATCACGAAACAAACAGTTTCTTCCTTGAAGACAGGTCGTATCTGAGATTGAAAAATGCCGAGATAGGTTATAATTTCCCGCGAAAAGTGTCCGGAATAATCGGAGCAAGTAAAATCAGAATATACCTGAGCGGACAGAATCTGCTGACATGGCATAATCTGAAAACAGATGAATTCGGACCTGAAGGCGAATGGATATCAATTCCTGTTTACAGGCTCTATAACATAGGTTTAAATATTAAATTCTAAAAAGTAATTCTCATGAAAAGATATATAGTTATTTTAATATCAATTATCAGCGCAGGACTAATCTCCTGTAACGATATGCTTGAACTCCAAAACGACGGACGCATCTCGATGAGCGAAGTGTTTAAGACTCGTAACGGCGTGATGGGCTATCTGAACGCCTGTTACAATTATCGCATAGGCCCGTCTCTGGATAGAGTTTCGCTAACCGATGATGCGCAAGACGCCGACGACATGTTCGGCAGCTCGCTCTACAACAGATGGTATGCAAACTCGTTCTCGGCGGCGAACTATTCTAACACCGACGGTAGTCCGTGGTCAAGTCTGTATGAAGGCATTCGCAAATGCAACGTGTTTCTTGCCAATATGGAGAATATCGACCCTGAAAGCATACTTAACTGGGATGGCGAGATTTCTTCATGGATAGCAGAGGCAAAAACATTGCGTGCCTATTATTATCTTGAGCTTGTCAAACGCTACGGCGATTGTCCCTTATTGACCGTCCCTTATGAAACCTTGCATGATTTCGGCGCAGATACTCGTACGCCTGTATCTGCGGTTGTTCAACAGGTTGTCAAAGACTGCGACGAGGCTCTTGCAGCTCCCGACATATCACTTGGATTTTCGTGGAGAGTCAGCGCCGGTAGAAAAGGCGTCATGACACGGCCAATGGCGCTCTTTATTAAATCGCAAGCCATACTGTTTGCCGTAAGCCCATTATTCAACGATGGAACATATACTTGGGCGGATGCAAGAGATGCAGCCAAGACGGCCTTGTCGCAGTGTCTCAATCACGGTTATGAACTGTTTCAGACAACGCCCGATACGGATGTTGCACAAAATGCCTACGCCTACTATTTCATTTCGACATCCGATGAACAACAGGCTTTCGACAAGGAGACAATCTATTCCGGATCCGGCACGCAAATATGGCAACAGCATGGATTGCAAACTACTCCCGGCCAGACAAAAGCCGGAGCATGTCCTACGCAGGAACTGATTGACTGCTATGAGATGCAGGCTACCGGCGAAGCGCCTGTCAGCGGCTACTCCGATCCCCAGCATCTTAATCCCGTAATCAACACTGCGTCGGGATATAATCCCGATAAACCCTACGAAGGACGCGATCCGCGCTTCTACGCATCCGTTTATTACAACGGAGCTGTCAGACAGTTAGGCATTCCGGGAGGCTTGGGACGCGACGACCATTTCCCTCTCACACTGGAAACAAGCGGCAATCAGGTAAATGTTACCGAGACTGATGGCGCTTATCGTCTCGAAGCGACAGGCGGCGACCCGTATGTAAATACTTCGGCCATAGGCAAATCGCTCGAAGCTCCTCCCGGCTCTATCTACGTAAGAATGCAGTATAAAGCTCCTCAAAACATTACTGCAGGAGAATTTTTCTTCTGCAAGCCAAATGCCGCCGGCGGTGTAGAGACAGGACAGGTGCTTAAATTCAACAAAGCCGACGACTGGACTGACTGGGAAGTGGATATTACCGACTGGGCTACACAGTTCACCTGGGGAACTGCTGCCGATCACAGGCTGCGTTTCGACTTCACTACCGAATCGGGTCACATCCTTGAAGTACGCAATATGGAAGTTGTAGTAGAATCGTCCGTAGCTCCGGCCGCTCCTGTCGAAACATTTGCAGGAGGCACCGAAGGTATTACCGGCGCCGACAGACGCACTACGCGCACAGGTTACTATCTGAGGAAATACAACAACTGGAAATCAAGCAAGGATAATCCCGCCGACGGCGAGATACGCAAATTCCGCCTGGCCGAACTCTACCTCAACTTCGCCGAAGCCGCTTATCAGTCGGATGGGCCGGATGCGAGGATAGATATGGGTAGCGGACTTTCGATGAGCGCCCGCGACGCCGTCAACGCTATCCGCAGCAGAGCCGATATGCCTCCTTTTCCGTCGGGCATGACCAAGGATGCTTTCGAGAAGAAATATCGGAACGAACGCCGTGTAGAACTTGCTTTCGAGGATAACCGCTACTGGGATATTCGCCGTTGGAAAATCATGGAAGACCTCTCCCACTATGTAACCGGTATGAGAATCACTCCGGACGGTAACGATTTTAAATATCAAAGAATCGGCATCGAGAGGCTATCCTATGGGGAAAAATACTATCTCTATCCTCTTAGCGCTACTGAAGTAAACAAGATGCAGGATCATACCGGAAGCAACTGGCAAAATCCCGGTTGGAATTAATAATAACAAGAAAAATTGAGTAAATATATGAAAAATTTGAAAGTAAAAACAGCAATATTAATTGCCGTATTGGGGGCGACAGTCTTCAATTCATGCAATAGCGACCCTGTTCCGGAAATCAAACTTGAACAGTTTATGTACCTGTCGCTTATGGGAGCTAAAGAATATCCGAGCATCAAAAAACTGGATATTGGAAGCAGCAAGGATACCCTTTTCAATCTCTCGATAGCATACGGCGGTACTACCAACTACGATCAAGGCAATATCACAGCCGAAATCGCAGCCGACAAGTCGCTCGCCGACGCATATAATATCGAAAACAAAACGAATTATCTGCCGCTGCCGGAGGGGACGTACTCCTTTGACAAGACCTCGCTTACCATCGCAAACGGAAGCAATGCCTCCGATATTGCAAAGTTGAGTATCAAAACGCGATCCATTAACCTCGCCTTTGAATACATCTTGCCTGTAACCGTCAAGTCGGTAAGCGGGAGCGATTTGCCGCTCAACGAGGATCTGAAAACCATCTATCTGGTCTTTCAGGGCAATGTGGATGAAAATCCCGATATTCAAAACTGGACTGCTGTTGACGCCTCCAGCGTTTGGCAAGCCGGATACGAGGTTGCGAAAGTTTTCGATGACAATGCGGACACATACTGGCATTCGGATTTGACAGGACTGCCCCAGTGGTTTTCCGTTGATATGAAAGGCTATAAACGAGTCAGCGGCTTTACGTGGAGAAACCGGAAAGAAACCAATCAACTCTCCATCCCCAAGCATATCAAAATCGAGACGAGTATGGACGGAACGACCTGGACGGAAGCGCTTGACATACCGGAACTGCCCCAGTCGAGAATGTTACAAGTCTTGAGCCTGAATGCAGCCGTTATAGCCAAGTACTTTAAAGTAACCGCCTTGTCGAGCTGGAGTGGCGATCCCTATACCTATGTAGCCGAAGTCGGCGTCTATTCGGGCGACGAGCCGGAAGCAGAATACGACTGGGAGAAAACGACCTGGAAGGTTACTTCCTGCTCTTCGGAGTGGAATACCCTTGCACAAAGCGTACTTGACGACAACAAAAATACCGTCTGGCACACCGATCCCTCGGATGCCACCAAGAACGGTATGCCGCAATGGTTGATAGTCGATATGCAGAAAAGGCGACCGGCTATCAAAGGTATCAAGATTTGGAACCGTCAGGAAGATCACGGCTCCGAGCCTAAGCATATCGTTTTCTCCGTAAGCGACGACCAGGTTAACTGGACTACTATCCTCGACTTGGAAGAAATGAGCAATGCCTACGATCATGAACTGGATTACAAAACTACCGAATCGGCTTCGGGACGCTATCTGAAAGTAAATATACTCTCCACCTGGGGAAGTATCGACTATACCTATTTTTCGGAATTAACGCCTTATTAGGTTTATTGTTGTGAGAAAAGTAAGAACGTCATTGCCCTTAGCAGTGGCGTTCTTTACTTCTTTCCCTTTTAGAAATAACGTTACCTTTCGTTTTATTTGCAGATTCGAAATTTATTTCTTACCTTTGCATCATAAAATTATATCAATATGGCATTACCGATAAGAGCTATTCCTGTATTGGATTCGTGTAATTGATAACGGAGAATTGCAAATCGAGAAAAACAAGCTCTTGAGACAGCTACAAGTATTACTTAAAATGATTTTATTATGGTCAGAAACTGTATTTTATTAGCAGGGTG
>JAITPL010000221.1 GCA_031289445.1 Tannerella sp. | reverse complement strand
CAAGCCTATGTTACAAATACTTACGGCACATTTATCGGCGGGATAGATTCATTATTTACAAGGGATGGCCTGCCACTTGTAGGAGCAATAAATATCAAGGATTTGGGATACACGGATGTAACCCTGATTTCTTCAGCCTCAAACAATGACGATGAAACGGTCGGAATCATTGAAAGAGGCTTCTATTGCTGGTCGTCAATCCCAAGCGATACCGTTATCAAGTGCGGCACAGGCACAGGAACATTCGAAAAGAAGATATCCGGCCTTGTCGCTCAACAGGAATATTTTGCGCGTCCGTATGTAATAAGCAATCTGAGGCAAACCGACACTGTCTTCGGCAACATCCTCTCGTTCTACACCAAGACCGACGTGCCTACCGTCAGTACCGAAAGCGTTACCAATATTCAGAACGGAAGCGCCACAGTCAAGGGCATTGTCATCAATCAAGGCATGACCGCAGTTACAGCCTCCGGCATCTGCTGGTCAACAACCAATCATTTGCCTATACTTTCGGATCATGTATTGCCCCTCACAGTCGGCGCAAGCGGCGTTTTCACCGGCTCTTTAAACGGACTTGTCGGCGGAACTACTTATTATGTACGCGCTTATGCTACCAATTCAAACGGTACGGCATACGGAAATACGGAACAGTTTACTACACCGTCCGCATTCACGCTGCTGGCGCCCTTCCCCGATGCTCCACGACTGCCTAACTCGACGTCCTACACCATGACAACCAACGGAAGTACGCTCTTCCTGCTCTGTGGAGACCTTGGGGCTAACTATACCGACGAACTGTGGGCTTACTCGGTAAGCTCCGACAAATGGGAACGGCGCAAGGATTTCAAAGGGAGCACGCCCGACAAGGGAGCTAAATGGCAAACGGCTATCGGCTTCGGTAACGGTTTCTATGCCTATGGCGGGGTCGATTTTGACGGCACAGGCCTTTCCGACCTCTACTACTATAATGCAACCAATAATGACTGGGAAATAAAGACTGACGCCCTGGGCGATACCCTGCGAATAGATACCCTGTATAATTCAGTCGGATTCAACTACAGTAACGGTTTCTACCTGTTCGGCGGCAAGAACAACACGGATACGGATACGGTCAAAAGCGATGCGTGGAAATTTTATCATGACATTAAAGAATGGCACAAGCTGAATGATTTCCCCGCCAAACAGTATGGCGGAATAGCCGCATATATCGACGGCGTAGCCTACGTCGGTATGGGTAAAGACGATGCGGATGTTTGCAACGGCCAGATTTGGACAGGCATCGACCAGCTTAACGATACGATAGACTGGACGCTTAAAACTACTTGTACGATTTACACAGACGGCATACTTGCCGGAGTAGCTTCCAACGCTACACACTCCATCTATATGGTTGACGAAGACTTCTATATTCTTGAATACAATGTAATTACGGACATCTGGACAAAAAAATCCCGCCTCCCCGAACTCACCGGTATTTATGGCATGTACGAAATCGGCGGAGTAATCTATATCGGTATATGCGGGTCAAACGCATTCTACAAATATGAGCCGTCGTGGGACAACTAACTAATTAACAGGTGATTATGAAGGTCAAAATAGTAAACAAGTCGCATCATCCCTTACCTCGATATGCTACCCCCGCCTCAGCAGGAATGGATATTCGCGCAAACCTCGAAGAGCCGGTAACGCTCAATCCGCTTGAGCGCAAACTGATTCCAACAGGGCTGTTCATCGCCTTGCCCGAAGGCTTTGAAGCGCAGATGCGGCCACGCAGCGGACTTGCTATCAAGCACGGCGTCACGCTGCTGAACACACCTGGCACTATCGACGCCGACTATCGCGGCGAAATAGGCATTATTCTCGTCAATCTTTCCTCCGAACCATTTATAATCAATGATGGAGAACGGATTTGTCAGATGATTATAGCATCCTTTTCGCAGGTCGAATGGCAGCCCGAAGAACAGCTTGACACGACCGAACGGGGAGCAGGAGGCTTCGGACATACAGGAAAAAATTAAAACGATGACACAAAAGACAGTATATAAACTCATTTTCAAGTGTATGATCGGCATGATGCTGACTATTCACTGCGTCCGCGCCGAAGATGGCGTCAAACAACGGCTTAGCCGGTCGGAACAGCGCAAATTCGACTATTTCTTTTACGAGGGTATCAGATTGGATAATTCGGAAAAGTATGACGCCGCCCTCGATATGTTCAAGCACTGCCTTGAGATTGATTCGACCTCCTCGGCTGCCCTCTACGAACTGTCTTCGTTCTATATTCAGCTCAACCAGCCCGAAACGGCAGTGAGGCTGATGAAGAAATGTATCTCGTATGCTCCTGACAATCAGGAATATCACAGTATCCTCGCTACCCTGCTTTTCGAGACTGGAATGTTTGGCGAGGCTGCCGACGAGTATGAGGTACTTGTGAAAGCATCACCCGAAAAGGCTGAATTACACGGCTATCTGGCCGAATCATACACCCGCATGGGAGAGATAGGCAAGGCTATCGAAACTTATGACGCTCTCGAAAATGTTATGGGTATGCTGGATGCTATCTCGATGGAAAAATTTCGACTCTACATGTCGTTGCAACAACCCGACGAGGCGTTCAGGGAACTTGAAAAACTGGCCGACAAATTCCCGATGGAATCACGCTACCCGATAATAATCGGCGACAGCTACCTGAAACAAAACAACGACGACAAAGCTCTGATTTACTACCGTAAAGCCTACGAAATAGACCCTCAGTCGCCCTACTATCCGGTCTCGATGGCTAACTATTTCGAAAAGAAGGGACTGAGGGATTCATCCAAGGTAGAAATCAATAAAGCGCTTGTTAACCAGCGGCTTGACGTCAACACGAAACTGAATATACTTGCACGTTTCATTGTTCAGCTGCAACGCTCGTCGCAGGACATCGAAAGCGCTAACACGCTTTTTCAGACTCTACTCGAACAGCATCCCGACGAGACGCGGCTCAAACTTGCTTTTGGCGAATTTCTTGCTACACAGGGCAAAACCGACGAGGCTCGCTTCCAATATAAACTGATAACCGAAAGCGAGCCTGAAAACCTTAACGCATGGATATCTTTTGTGCGCATCTCGATTCAGACCGGAGATATGGACGAAGTAATGCGCATCTGCGAAAAAGCGCAAAGTATCTTCCCCGAAACTATAGAGTTTTATTTTTTTCGCGCAATAGCATGTTCTCAGAAAGGCGATTATCACAAGGCTATCGAAATACTGTCGGTCGCCATACCGATGGTACCCGCTGAAAACCCGCTTCTTGTCTCGGAATTATACGGTCAGAAAGGCGATAACTATTTCAGACTGAAAGACGTTGACAAGGCTTTTGAGGCCTACGAAGAAGCTCTCAAACATAACGACAGGAATATCCTCGTACTGAATAATTATGCCTACTATCTCTCACTGCTTAAACGCGACCTCGCGAAAGCCGAACGCATGAGCGCCATCTGCGTAAAAGTAGAGCCTGAAAACGCCACATATATAGATACTTACGCTTGGGTTTTCTTCGTTCGCGGAAATTATACCCTGGCAAAAATATATATCGAACAGGCCATATCCAAAGACCTTACAAAAAGCGCTGAACTGTTCGACCATTACGGCGATATACTCTTTCTTGCAGGAGATAAGGAGAAAGCTGTCAGCCAATGGATTAGAGCTAAAGAAGCAGGCAAAAAAAGCGAGACCCTAGACAAGAAAATCGAGGAAAAAATTTACTACGAAGAGAGCGAAGACGAATTGTTGAACAATACGAACGAAACAGCAAATGAGACATAAGTGTTGGATAGTAGTTTGCGCCGTGCTGTGCATCGTTTTGCTTACAACCTGCAAGACGGCCAAAAGCGGACTCGCAACCGGGGCCGAAACCGAAACCGCAATCGTGAAATCGGAGGAAGCGCTATTTGTATCCGTACTGAATAACTCTCTTAAATTCAGCACTTTATCAGCTCAATTAAAATTCGACTACAAGGCGGGCGAGAAATCACTCAGCACGAAGGCTCAAATCAAAATGATTGCCGACGAGCAAGTGCTCCTTTCCGTTCAACTTTTTTTAGGTATAGAGGCATTTCGTATCCTGATGACTGCCGACAGCGTCTCTGTTCTCGACCGGATAAACAGACGCTATATGACCGACAGCTACGAACATTTGAAAGGCGAAACACGACTGGATTTCACGCTGCAAAACCTTCAGGCGCTACTTACCAATCGCATCTTCCTGCCCGGCAGCAACCACGCTACCGCCAACAGCTACAAGCGTTTCACTGCCGTTGCAAACTCGCGTACCGCCGTCTATTCTGTTCACGACGACATTGATTTGGACTACAGTTTCATTGCCGACATCAACGAACGACTGCTTTCTACCCGCATTGAAAACAAAGACAAACAACATTCGCTGCTCTGGCTCTATGACAAGTTCGACAGCATTGATGGACAAAGTTTTCCGACCGAGATGAACGTAAAAGTTACTATCGACGAGACTGCAAGTATCAATGCTACATTGCATTTCACCCATACCGAGATTAACGTGCCGGTGAAAACCGACTTTACCGTTCCTTCAGGGTATCAACATGTAACCGCTTCACAATTATTTAAATCGCTATGAAACTCTTACTCTATATCATACTCCTGTACTGCTCGATAATGAGCCTCCCGGCGCAGTCGCAGACGGATATTCTCGCCGTTCAAGACCTCGAAAAACAGCGATCGGAGACTGCTAAGGAGATTGAACTGACCTCGCAACTGCTCAGTGAAACAGACGCCAGCGCCCGAAACTCGCTCAATAGGCTTAATCTGCTTTCACAACAACTATTATCACGCACAAAAATCATCACTCTGCTAGGACAGGAAATATCGGCTCTCGACCGTAAAATAGACGGCATGACAAAAGAAATTGAAATACTGGATAAAGACCTCGCCTCAACAAAGGAAAACTATGCGAAATCAATGGCTAATCAACAATCGGAATATCGCACCACTCAACATAAAATGATGATAATCCTCTCTGCCGAAAACTTTACCCAGACCTACCGCCGAATGCGTTATCTGCACGAGTACTCCGACTGGCAGAAAAATGAGGCTGCACGCATACTTAAAAAGCAGGACGAGTTGGCAAACCGTAAAAGTGAACTTGAAAAATCGCGGAAAAACAAACAGTCTCTGCTTGCCGAGCGCGAAGACGAAAACCGCAAACTCACAACAGAGGAACAGGACCAGAAAAAGACAGTTAACGAACTGAACAAACGCAAGAAAAACCTGCAACAACAGCTGCAACAAAAAATAAAGGAATCCGATGCGCTGAACAGACAGATAGATGCTCTCATAACGGAGGATATTCAGGTCTCCGAAAAAAACTCGTCCACCGCAACCGCCGCAACTAACAAGAAAAATGTGAAAACAGCTCCCGCATCGTCTTCTTCCTCTACGGCTAAAGGCAGTTACGTCATGACGGAAGCCGAACTGAATCTGTCAAAAGATTTTGCGAGTAACAAGGGACGACTGCCCTACCCTATCGCAGGAAACCATAAGATAGTATCGCTCTTTGGAAATCATCAACATCAGCAACTGTCGCACGTCCGCACCAATAATAACGGCATTGATATACAAACGACCGTCGGCAACGAGGCCAGAGCCATCTTCAAAGGCGTGGTAACGCGCGTATTTCTGATGCCCGGCTTCAATAACAGCGTCATCGTCCGGCATGGCAACTATCTGACCGTTTACAGCAATCTAATTCAGGTATATGTACACGCAGGGGATGCGGTCACTACCAATCAAGCCGTAGGCAAAATATTTACGGATACGGCCAACGGCAACGAGACTATACTGCATTTCCAACTTTGGAAAGAACGTACTAAACTCGACCCAGAGCCATGGATAAAAGAATACTGAAGAATTGTGAATTGTGAATTGTGAATGGGTAATTGAGATTGCTTCGTGCCTTATAATGAGGAGGCTCGTCAACGCTTTATTATTAGGCTATTTTTTACGAGCATGATGGAACGGCGCTTGTTGTACTGAATCCACCTCGGTTTGGCGTAGCGTCCTCGTGGCTGTTGCACAACTACACATTAAAAAGAGAGGGTAATCTTTTTGGAGACCCCTTTCGGGATTGAAAATGCAGTTTTTCCCGCTCGTATAAATATATCAAAAATAACAGGGTCAAAACAGATACGGCAGCCGGTTTAATTTCCCCTGTCCGGGCTTCCAAAACCTTTCATTTGAAATAATTCGGACAGGAAAGCCATGCGCTTCAAAACTGATA
>JAITPL010000175.1 GCA_031289445.1 Tannerella sp. | reverse complement strand
CACTATTCACTATTCAATATTTATTGTAGTTGAAAGCGTGTTGCCGTTGTTATCGACTACGGTCAGGGAGTGTTTGCCGCGTGAAGGACGCAGGGTGAAGTTGTGGAAATCGACTGTCTGGCCTAGATAGTTGGTATCCAAGTGCCAGTAAACGATGGCGTTAGCGGCGCTGTGAGCCAGTTCGAATGTCAGTTCGCCGTCGCTGCCGTCTAACTGCGCAGGCATATAGATATGTGCATTAGGTTGGGGATAGATAAAAGCCATTGGCGACTTGGCGTCTTCACCGCAGCCGGGCATAAATGGCGGTAGCGTCTTGTATTCAGGATGTTGCTGCTTGTAATACCATTCCCAGACAGGCGGCAACACAAACCTGTTGGCGCTAACAACACTTTGACCCTCCGCTATGCAGTTGGCATACACCCTGAAACGTCTGTCCGTCGAGAGATTGACGCCGATATGATAAGGGCAGGCGTCGGTACGCAGTCCGGCAGGCGCTATCAGGACCGTATCCGCATCATCGCAAAACCGACCTTTGAGATGTCCCGACTGACGGCATACCACGGCTTCGACAAACTCGCCCTCCGGTCTCTCAAACCACGGCGCCGAGGGCAACATGTTGAATATATCGAACATCACGGGGCCGGCAGTGCGAGCGCCTACCAGTTCGGGTTTGCCCTCGCCGTTGGCGTTACCTACCCAAACACCTACCACATAGCGACTTGTAATCCCCATAGCCCAGGCGTCGCGAAAACCGTAACTCGTCCCTGTTTTCCATCCAATGCGGTGCATCGAAGGGATATATCGCCAATCTATATCTTCCGGCCGGTTGACCTCCTTAATAGCATCCAAAACCTGCCACACGGCAGCGGGATTGTATTTTGAGTTGTGTCCTGTCAGCGAACGCGCCATGCCCGCATACATAAAAGCTATATCCCATAGCGTACCTTCCGCTCCGCCGAGGATAAGCGACAATCCATAGTGAGATGGAGCCTGTTTGAGTGTAGTCATCCCGCTTGATTTAAGAAAATCGTAGAACTTGGGCACGCCATACTCGCGAAGCAGCCATACCGACGGAATATTCAGCGAGCGGGCGATTACTTCGGCGGCCGGCACGGCTCCATCGTATTGCATATTGAAGTTTTGCGGCACGAAACCGTTGATATTAAGCGGAATATCGGGTAACAGAGTGCGTGGCAGTATCACGCCTTCGTTCAGGGCGACATAATAGAGAAAAGGCTTGAGGATGCTGCCTGTACTGCGGGGGGCATGTATGATGTCAACCTGCTCGGACGAGCGGTTTACGGCAGTTGCCGAGACATTGCCGCAGTAAGCAATCACTTCGTTTGCAGGTACGTCGATAACGATAGCCGCGAGGTTGCGTATATCGCTGCGCACAAACTCCGAATGTCGGCGGTCGAGCGTCATTTCGACCTGCATCTGCAAGTTTTTATCGACCGTCGAAACTATGTGTTGTCCTTCGTTGTGTTTGTAGTAATAGGTAACGAGATGAGAAGCTGTTTGCGGCAAGGGCAGAGGCTCGGCAGGTAGCGACTCGCTCAGAGCCAAGTCATAATCAATCTTGTCAATAGCCTTATTATCAAGCAGATATTTCAGCAGTCGATTGCGTTTCAGTCGCAAGGCCTCGCGGTTTTTCGAGACGTGAATCATTGCTGGCGAATTTGGCAGCACGGCCATGGTAGCCGCTTCGGCCCACGATAGATTGTTGGCCGAGTGCCCGAAATAGCGCCATGCGGCAGCGTCAAGACCTACCACATTGCCGCCAAAAGGAGCATGTGAAGCGTATATTGCAAGCAGTTGCGCTTTAGAATAATGACATTCGAGGCGTGTAGCCAGCACACTCTCGATAAGTTTCTCCCATAGAGTGCGTTTTTTGCCTCGCGAAAGGCGTACAATCTGCATTGTGAGCGTACTGCCGCCGCTGATTATGCGTCCCGCCTTGATGTTCTGCTTTACGGCACGCGCGAGAGATAGAGGATTAATCCCGAAATGACGGTAGAAATGCCGGTCTTCAAAGGCGACAATACAACGCCCGAATTTATCCGAAACACTGTCGCAGGGAGGGAAACGCCACTGTCCGTCGGCCGCTATGCGAGCGCCGAGCAACTCGCCATTCCGGTCGCTTACGACTGTGGAATAAGGCAAGTCAAACAGTTTGTCCGGCAGGGACAGCAAATATAAGACAAGCAACAGCGCTACCGCATAACGAATATTTCTATGCATATCATAAAAAACGGCATTACAGCTTATAACAAAACCTTGACTCTCTTTGCTTTAGTGCGGGCGCGGGCGGATGCGTCGTACATCGCTTCGCAAAGGATGGCGGGCAGGACGAAGTCGCCGATATATGAAGCTTGCAGGCGAATCTTTATTTCCTTGGTTACGCCTTGAGAGAGGTCGAAGTACGTCAGCACGCGATCATCGCGAATATCCTGATTGGCAACGGCATTGGAGGAGATATTTTTGTTGGCGTCCTCGTCCGGCGAGGCCAGAACCATACGCTCGTTGAATATTTCCCAGCCGGAGGGGATGATGCAGGTTAGCGCAACGTCGGAATAATACTGTGTGCCGCTGATGTTGGATACCTGTATCACCGCATAGAAGTCGGCGCCTTGCGAGAGGCTTGTCTCGTCAATATCGGCGCCGTCCATATCCGTATAGCGAACTTCGAGCCTGATGTTTTCGGATACGGCAGGCAGGGTATCAACCATCGGGCGGGTTTTGGTTGAGAGACTGTAATAAATCGTGCCGTCGCCGGTGTTTTCGACTTTCACCTTACCCGACAGCGGTTTGGTCGGCAGTTGCTTCTGGAAGACAGCCTTGCGCGTATCGACTTTATCCTGTTTTTGTCCGTTGATAAACCACTCAAAATCAAGGCGTCCCGACATTTTGGCGGCTAATTGTCCCATAGCGACCATGGAGTAGGCCGTCGATTGAGTAGTGAAATATTTCTCGGAAGAGAGGTTTTTCGACACTTTCTGCGCTTGCTTAAATGCGTCTTCCATCTTGTTCAGCAGTACAAGAACTTCGAGAATCATGGCCTCGTCGCGATATGAAGAGCCATAAGAAGAGTTATTCGTAGAATATGGCACAACGGTAGTAGAGGCATTGAATACAAGTTCGTTAGCTGCATCCTGCTTGCCGCTCAGAGCGTAGGCCGCAGCCAGCCTCCAGAGCGCTTGTTGCGAGAGGTCTTTGATTTCTTTCAGCCTGTTCATCGCTCCCATGTCGGGCGCACCCGCCAAGGCCAGAGAATACAGCCGGTAAGCCTGCAGGACGTCGTTCTGGTTATATGAATAGCGATATGGCATGGCAGCGTTGTAATTCCAGTTCTGGGCTACATTACGCTGATAGCCAATCCATTTATTGATGACGTTACTGCTGACGTTGTAACCGCGTTCTTTGGCGAGGACGAGAAAAGAGCCTGCGTAGGACGATATCCAGTCGTTGACGTGGCCATCGCCGGCCCAGTAAGCGAAGCCGCCGTTAGGAAGCTGTCGTCCGTAGAGGCTGTTGATGGCTTCGGTGATATTTGTCTTGACGTGCTGCTCTTCGACAGGGTCAAGGTCTTTAAACTCAGACATATATAGCAGGGGAAGAGCGCGTGAAGTAAGCTGCTCCGAGCAAAAATGGTCATAGCTGTAGAGGAAGTCGAGGCGGCGGCTTATATCAACCGTCGGGATGCGCGAGACCTCGGTTTTGACCCAGTTGCCTTCATAATCGGCGTCCAGAACGTAGTCGAACTCGGCCGACTGCCCTTTCTCGATCAACTTGTTAGCAAAAGCCAGCGAGGGCGGATTGGGATTGCGGACGTCGATCTCTATGGTCTCTTTCGAGGTCTGGCCGCCGCCTGTAGCCGTTATTGTTACCTTTTCGAGACCTGTGGCTCCTCCTGTTCGCATGGGGAAATAGATGACCGTGTCGCCGGGTGTGGTGAATGTAACCGACTGGCTTGCAGCCTCTACAGTCTTGAGTTTGCCTCCGGTGGTTTCGACTTTAACCGTAACATCGCGCACACTGTTTTCCATGGCAAAAATATTAACCGGAAGAGAAATCGTTTCGTCGGTACTCAATACACGCGGCAACGATGAAAGCAACATAAGCGGCGAGCGCACTGCGACAGCTTTCTCGGCATATCCGTAAGCGCCCTCGTGACCGGCTACGACCATCACTCTTATCGAGCCGATATATGCAGGCAGTCGCAGTTTGTGCGTTTGCTCCTCGCCCGCTTTCAGAGTGAGAGGTCCGAGATAGAGAACAACCGGTTTGAAGCGGTTGGCTTTCGTTGACGATTTGTTCAGTTCCTCGTCGCCGCCGACGCCGAAGAGCGTGCCGAAACGCCCTGCAAATGCGCCCATTACGTTATCAAACAAATCCCAAGTGCGGATACCCAGCGCTTCGCGGGCATAGAATACATTCCAGGGGTCGGGCGTCTTGAAGTTTGTGAGGTCAAGCAATCCCTCATCTACAACGGCCAGCGTGTAGGTCATAGCCTTGCCGCCCTGCTCCTTGACGCGGACGGTAAACTCGCTTTCGGGGCGCAACGTCTCGGCCACCGTAACTATCGGCGTCAGTACCGACGATTTGTTGGACACAAACACCGGCATCACGCCATACATGCGGATAGGCAGGTCTTTAGTCGAGGCGTGGGGCTGCAAGAGGGATATATGCACATAAACGTTGGGCGACATTTTCGATGTAGCCTTGAATGTATATCTGGTATCGCTGCCGGCCTTGAGGCTAACCCACTCGCGCTGAATCACTTCCGTTCCGTTTTCGATAGCTACCAGCGCGTTGCCGTCGGCAGCCGTCGCCGGAATGCTTACAACTATATCCTCATCAACCTCATATCGGTCTTTATCTAACGAGAAAGTGAGCATTTTCACACCCATAGGGTCTTCCTTGCCGGAGCGTCCGCGCCACGAAGGCCAGTCAACGAGCACGGCGCCGCCTGTCGCATGACCGCCTTTGGCATCCTTGACATAGATAAAAAAACGCCCCCAGTCGGGATAGTTGACGCGAAACTTTATCTCGCCCTTGCCGTTGACAGTATTGATTTTGCCTGTATAAACCGGCTTCAGGTTAGTGTTGTTGATATAGGCCTCGAAGTTTTCGTCATGGACTTCCCACCACCAGCTCCATCCTATGCGATAGACGCTATACTCCAAGCCGTTGACGTTCACTGTTTTGCCTTCCTTGTCAAGCGTTACTATGTTGAAAATATGATCTTCGTCGGTCAGTAGATATTTGTCGTCTTTTTTGCGGTTGAAATTGACGCCTACATAAGTGGAATATGGCGAGAAACGCACTGTCCGGGTAAAGACGCTTGCATCGCCGCCCGGCTCAAACACTCGGCATACGAGGCTGGCGCTCAACATGCCGGGGGCATTTTCGGCTTTAGGTATAGCGAGATCGAAGCGTACATCGCCTTTGCCGTCAAGTTTGCCGTCGAATACATCCTTCCTGTCGGTAGTAAATTTCGAGCCGGGATTATTGAAATTATATTGTTCATAGCCCTTGAATTGGGTATTTAATCGGCTAAGTATCAGCTCCATCTTAGTGTTGAGATCGTGCGCCGTCGCACCTGTGAGCCACTGCGAGTGTATCCCGATTGATTCTTCTTTCTTGACTGCGTCCAGCAATTCGGGGGCTTCTATATTGATTTTCAGGCGGTTAGGCTTGACCGTTTCTATCCGCAGAGATTTATGAAAGGATGCGCCTCCGACCTTGATGTATGCGTTCCACAGGCCTGTCGGATCGTCGGCTTTGGTAGTCAGGTTGAAGGTGTAGAGGCCGTTGACGCCGCTTGTCGAAATCATCTTTTTATAGAACTGACCCTTGGGATTGTATATCTCTAAAGCGACAGGATGCGAGGCGGGAATGTTACCCTCGCGGTCTTCGAGCATGAAGGCCAGGTGCATGGTATCGCCCGGTCGCCATACTCCGCGCTCGCCATAGATAAAGCCTTTGAGACCTTTCTCGAGTTCAACGCCGCCTACGTCGAAGCGGCTCAGCATGTTTTCTTCGCCGTCAACCAAACGCAGATAAGCCTTCTGCTCGCCCGATTCGGCTACGAGAAGAAAGGGTTTGCCTTCGGGAGTGATTGTAGCGAAACCCTGTTCGTCGGTCGTCGCTGTGGCGATACGTTGCAGCTGATAGTTGTAAACGGTAATTTTAGAGCCTGCAACAGGCTTGGTATCAAGCAGATTGCTTACGGCAGCCCAGATGGTGTTATTGGCGTTGCACTTGGCTATCAGTCCCAGATTCGAAACATAAACGTTAGTCGAAGCGAACCTGTCCGCCATGTAAAAACTTGCATGACAGGGGTTATCGCGCTCGCTCCATTCGTAATTGTTCCAGTCTCTTTCAATGTCATATCCGTCATAATAGTAGGCGTTGGGCTTGTCCCAGTAAGACAGGTCTTTGTCGCTCAGGGAGTTGTCGCCTGAAGTAGAGGCGTCCGCAAGATAGGGAGCGCCGGCGAGCGCAGCCTCAGACTGTTCCTGATCACTGCAATCGTAAGAGGAATATTCGCGTTTGAAAGAAAGTACAATGTGGTATATTGCACCCGGCTGCCGCTTGATAAGCGTGGTCAAATCGAGGGAGTAGTTTTCCCACACCGATAAATCCTTTGTCTTGTCGCCGTCGAGGCGGAAAGTATTGTTGTAAACCAACCGGCCTGCGCGACGTAATTCGTAGAATGCATACTTATTCAAGTTATTGATTTGCAGGAACGTAAGGATATTATTTTCGAAGATGCGGATGATTTTGACATTGACGGCGCGAAGGGCGACAGCGCGGAAGGGCAGTAAGATACGGTCGGCTTCGGGCATGATAGCGCCCGAATTAAGCAGTTCGATTTCGGGCTTGAAACTCTCCAGAGCGAGCGTTATCTCGCGTGTTTCGTCCATAGCCTCGCCGGCGGCGTTCTTTAGCCCTCGGTCGATAGTGGCCTCAATCCGAGTCATATTGGGACGGCGCGTGAAATAGATCATAATGCGGTTAGCCTGTACCTGCACCGTGTAGTCGCTTATATCCTTCAGCCGTATCATGCTTTTGACGTCCTGCGATTCGGATACCAAATCCGAGAAAGTGAGGCTCAATCCGTACTCGGGCTGCATTACAACAGCATATTCAAACAATTGAAATTTATCTATTGCAGGGATGTTGACCGAGCGTGTCTCTTTATTGTTTATACCCGCAACGTGCCCGTCAACAGTGAGCAGTAGTACCTGCGCTTCGGAGGTGCGTTTGATTTCCTGTATCACGAACTGAAAGATGCGGGCGCTCTCGCCTCCTTCAACCGTTACTTCCTGCTTGCTGCCTCCAATATCGGCTGTAAGCATCTTGCGGACGTCGCTGAGCGGCATAAAGTCGTTGAATGACAGTTCGCCTCTGACTGTTATGGTGTTATTTATCTGTATCTCAACAGGTTTGGTCTGAAACGTAAACGATTTGTCGTCTATGCGAAACGAGAACTCGAAATTGGCGAATTTCTTCTCGACATCTATCAGTTTGCCCAGAGCGAATGTGGCGTTATAAACGCTGCCGGGCTTCAGTTCGCCTGCTTCGGGGATGAACTCGATGCGGTTGGCTGCTTCCCAGCGTGCTATGCCCTTCACGGCCGGCGTGAAAGAGAACAGCTTGGCGTCAATCACCTTGTTAAACTCATAGCCGGAGTGATTGTCGGTCAGCTCGATAACTACGGTAGAGCCGGTCGATAACGAGCCGCCGGTGAAGGCCGAGATGTAGGGAGCAAACTCGGCCGAGGGTATAATATTTTTTTTCTGCCGGCACGAATCCAGCAGCCCGATAGCTGCACACGCAGCCGCAATCATCAAAACACTTGTCAACTTTTTCATTTTTTTTCTTTTTATGAGTTATTTCAGTGAGATTTGAATTGTTGAAGTTTCTCTGCCAGCCATGAGTTCAAATGCCTTTTATGCGCTTCAAAACTGATAAAACCCGACAATTCCGCATCTTTCATTTCTGTGCGGTAATCATCAAGAGTAACATCAACTGCCGCTCTGGGATTTACCCAATCAACAGCCTTTTCCTTAACAGGCGCCTTTAATATTTCTGTTGCCATAACTTTTATTTTTTGTATTCCGCTGCAAAGATACGATATTCTTTTGTCATTATTCTTGTATCATTCAAAATTATTTTTTACCTTTGTACCCTGAAATAATAAAAAAATAGAATATACTATGAAGATATTAGAAAGACTTATTGCAGATAAACTGCTGCAAATCAAAGCCATAAAGCTACAGCCGGAAAACCCTTTCACGTGGGCTTCGGGTTGGAAGTCGCCTATTTATTGCGATAACCGCAAGACGCTCTCGTATCCCTCTATCCGCACTACTATCAAGATAGAGCTTGCCCGCGTCATCAGTGAGCAGTACCCGGAAGCAACCGCTGTCGCAGGCGTAGCTATGGGAGCTATTGCGCAGGGAGCTTTAGTGGCCGACTTGCTGGGCTTGCCTTTCGCCTATATCCGCTCCGAGCCTAAAAATCACGGATTGGAAAACCTTATCGAAGGCGAGTTGAGGCCCGACGCCAAGGTAGTCATTATCGAAGACCTTGTCTCGACCGGCGGCAGCAGCCTCAAAGCCGTCAATGCCGTGAGGAATTTCGGATGCGAAGTAGTAGGTATGGTTGCCATCTTCACGCACGGTTTCCCTATAGTCGAAAAACGCTTCAAAGAAGCCAAAGTGCGGCTTATCACACTGTCAAACTATGACGCCGTGATAGAAGAAGCCCTGCGTACCGACTATATTAGCCGGGACGACGTCGCTATCCTGCAGGAATGGCGCAAAGCTCCTGAAATATGGAATACTTAATAATCAGATAGATGGCAGATTTCACAAGCGAAGTAAAAACTATACCCCACAGCGCCGAAAAGGTCTTCGACATGCTGTCCGACCTCTCGAATCTCGAACGGCTCAAATCGCAGATACCGCAGGACAAAATCAGCGATTTCGCTTTCGACCGCGATACCTGTAGTTTCACCGTCTCGCCGGTAGGGCAGATAGAGTTCAAGATAATCGAGCGCGAGCCTAACAAGACGATAAAACTAATGAGCACCAACTCGCCGGTGCATCTGCAGATGTGGATTCAGCTCCGGGAGGTAGCCGGGGATGATACGCGGATGAAGATGACTGTCCGCGCCGAACTTAATGCTTTCCTCAAGCCGATGGTCTCGAAACCCATACAGGAAGCCGTAGATCGCATCTCGGAGGTTATAGCGCAGTTACCGTATTAATGCAATCTATGGCACAGAAACTTTGGGAGTTACCGTATTAATGCAATCTAATGGCACAGAAACTTTGGGAAAAAGGCGCTGCGGTGGACGCGGATATTGAGCGTTACACCGTCGGACGCGACCGCGAAATGGATTTGTATCTCGCCAAGTACGACGTGCTTGGTTCAATGGCGCATATCACCATGCTCAGTTCGGTGGGCTTGCTCGACAAGGACGAATTGAAGCCGCTTTTGGATGAGTTGCGCAGTATCTATAATCTGGCCGACAGCGGATGTTTTGTTATCGAAGAAGGCGTAGAGGATGTTCATTCGCAGGTTGAGCTGATGCTTACAAGGAAGCTTGGCGATGCGGGTAAAAAAATCCACAGCGGCCGTTCGCGCAACGACCAGATACTGCTCGACCTTAAACTCTTCACTCGTGCGCAGATACAGGAAATAGTAGCGCTTATCGGCGATCTCTTCGATATCCTTATCAGTCAAAGCAACCGTTATAAGGATGTCATGCTGCCCGGATATACTCACCTTCAGATAGCCATGCCGTCCTCGTTCGGACTGTGGTTTGGCGCTTATGCCGAGAGCCTCGCCGACGACCTCCAACTGTTGCTGGCCGCTTACCGTATATGTAATCGCAACCCGCTCGGCTCGGCTGCGGGCTACGGCTCTTCATTCCCGCTGAATCGCACGATGACGACTTCGCTGCTCGGCTTCGATTCAATGAATTACAACGTAGTCTATGCCCAGATGGGACGCGGCAAGATGGAGCGTACAACGGCTTTCGCAATGGCCGGAATAGCCGCCACGCTATCCAAGCTCGCCTTCGACGCCTGCCTCTTCAACAGTCAGAACTTCGGCTTCGTCAAACTGCCCGACGCATATACTACCGGCTCAAGCATCATGCCTCACAAGAAGAATCCCGACGTATTCGAACTGACCCGCGCCAAGTGCAACAAACTGCAAGGTTTACCCCAACAAATCACGCTTATAGCCAACAATCTACCTTCGGGTTATTTCCGCGACTTGCAGATAATCAAGGAAGTGTTTCTGCCTGCGTTCGACGAGATAAAGGACTGCCTTGTAATGACCGCGCGAATGATGGCCGAAATCAAAGTGAACGAACATATTCTCGACGATCCCAAATATGCACCTATTTTCAGTGTAGAGGAAGTAAATCGTCTTGTTCGCGAAGGTATGCCTTTCCGCGATGCTTACAGGAAGGTAGGTCTCGACATTGAAGCCGGTCGCTTTGTGCCGGACGCCAATATCCGCCACACCCACGAAGGCAGTATCGGCAACCTCTGCAATGAGGCCATCACTGCTTTGAAACAGGACATAATCAGCCGCTTCGACTTCGACAAGGTTAATCAAGCGGAACAAAACCTGCTGCGATGAGGCGTTTGGCGTTTATCATGATTGCGCTTTTTGCCATTCTCTCGTGTGGCAATGAAGAGAATCCCATTCCCAACTTGCGCGTTTATCTAAACCTCGACCTGACGTTTGAGGACAGGGAACTGAAAGCTATTCCCTCGTTCAAGGAATATACGGTCAGGGACGCCAATACTGCTCTGGGTGAGGCTGTAGGCTTCGGCGGCGTCTTGGTGGTGCATACGATGACGGACGAATACAGGGCTTTCGACCGCGCCTGTCCTTTCGAGGCCAACTCTGCTATCTCCGTTGCCGTTGATGATGTAGTTCTGTACGCCGTATGCCCGCGTTGCGGCACAAAATACGATATCGGTTTCGGCACGGGAGCGCCCAGCGGTGCAAGCAAGCATTTTTTGAAGCAATACAATGTTATTTACAGCAGTAACAAGCTCAAAGTCAGCAATTAAAGAAAAATCGGCAAAAAAAAATGCTCAATTATGATTCATAATTAAAAAATTATTTTTACCTTTGCAGTCGCAAAGAGAGAATATTGCGGAAGTAGCTCAGTTGGTAGAGCACGACCTTGCCAAGGTCGGGGTCGCGGGTTCGAGTCCCGTCTTCCGCTCAATCCCGAACAATTCGCAAGCTCGAATGGTGGAATCGGTAGACACGAGGGACTTAAAATCCCTTGGCCATTGCGGCTGTGGGGGTTCAAGTCCCCCTTCGAGTACAAGATATAACGCTAACTATCTATTCTATTTGGTAGTTGGTGTTTTTTATTTGGTGGATTTGAGCGGTTTCATAAATCGTTTCGCTTTCAATTGACTGATAATAAGAAAGAAAAACCGGCCACAATTTGTGACCGGTTTAAAAATCTAAATGTAACGCGCGGCTGCCGGAGTTCGCCAATGCGACAACAAATAACGTCACAGCATTCCCCGATAGGAAAATTAAAAGTTAGAAATTAGAAATTTTCCGTGTCCTATTGATATGAATCCCCGATGGGAAATAGAGGTATGTATAATACTCAAAAGATCTTATTGTATCAAGTACAATATTTATAATATGATAATGTTTTATGGAAGTATTGATTATAAGCATATTGTATAACACTTAATAACGATACTATCAGTATAGACGTTCTTAATTTCAGCCTTCTAATTTAGTATCAGATCAGGAGTTCTGGCTTTCGACTGTTCGCTATTCGTTATTCGTTGCTCACTATTCAAAGATTCCGCAAACGGCGTATGCCGCGTAGGCGAGAAGCCAGGCTATGACTGTGTTGTAAACGATTGAGAATACTACCCATCGGCGATTACCGCTCTCGTTGGCTATGGCTGCGAGGGTCGCTATGCAGGGAAAATACAGCAG
>JAITPL010000118.1 GCA_031289445.1 Tannerella sp. | reverse complement strand
CGGCGATTCCAAGTTCCCGACGATTTGCGGCACAGGAACGGAAGACTATTTCTGCGGCTCCTATAACTTCGACCGCGAGGGACAATACAAAGAGTTTTGCACGCCTTACTGTGGCCTCTCTCAAGTGATTCGTCCGGACGGCGTCTATCGTGCGCAACAGCGTTTCGGACTATACCGCTGGCATATTGCCGACCCTGTGCGCTTTGATAAAGACCTCAAAATAACCATTCAGGACTTGGGTTGGCGACATGGCGGACGCTATCTGCCGCAACAGTCCGACATAGCTTCCGTCTGCTTCTGGTATCAAACCGAGCCGCACAGTAAATTCCCGAAACTTCCGCCCTGGGAGGCATTTGAAGTGAATTGATTGGGGCTTTGAAGCTTGAATTGATGAGATATCTGCTTTTGGGTGTCGCATTGACAAAATCAGGAGATTGCTTCGTACCTCGCAATGACGGCGTAGCCCTGTCATTGCGAATCTGCCAATGGACGGCGAAGGAGAATTGATACAGCGCATCCCAATTGGGGATACATATCAATAGAACACGGAATTATACACACCTTTCTTCCCAATCGGGGATTTACATTAGATTAATTCGGATAGTTTTTATGTGAATCCCCCTATGGGGAAAAAGTTTTCCTCCACAGGTGAAAAGTGATAGAAACGTCTGATATGTACCCCTCTTCGCGGGGATGCTACTCCATAAATTAGTCGCAGTTCTCCTCATACCCCTCCGGGGGCTTGAGGGCTTTCTCCGGGGACTTTTACTGATCCAGCGACACCTGAATACTTAGTCCGTAGTTGGCATTTGTTGTGGGATAGGCGGAGCTGGACACTAATGGCTCGTTGATTTGCAGGTCATAGAATGCGCGGAGGGTTACTTTCTTGCTGAAGGCATAGTCGGCCGAGAAATTCACCCTGTGCGACAGCGATCCCTGCGTCGCCTGCGTGTAATCTTCCTCTATCTTGCGTATCAGCGACAGATTTTTACTGTATGTGTAATCCATCCTTACCGTGAGGTCGTTGTTGAAGTCGCTGTTTTTCTTCTTCTTCAGTCCAAGAACCTTATTAAACTCCGGATACTTGTATCCAAGGCTCAGGGTGATGTCGTCCTTGAAAATCTCGACCATCTGATACGAAGTAACATTCATGTTTATTGTGCGCATCTTCGAGTACTTTGTTCCTACCGTCACATCGTTAAGCATTGTCGCGTCAACACCCAGCAGCGGACTGAACTGCTCGACCATCGACACCGATGCAATCTCGTAGCCCATTGAAGGTATCGGAGCGCCGGTCTCGGTATTGCTTATGTAGCCGAGGTCGCCGCCTATACCGGCGTTGACCCAGTTAAGATAGGATGTGTAGTTGCCGACGTTGTAGATGCAGCTGTAGTTGTGCGTAAAGTTAAAAGCCTTGAAGCGGGCGGCGAAGTAAGGTATCTGCGTCAGACCGTCGTAGGTAACCTTCCAGTTCGGCAGCACGCTGCCCATCGAAGGAAAAGCCGTCAGCCCGACCTTTTCAGCCTTTTTGTTGGTATAAGCCGCGAGAAAAGCCGGTATCAGCACATCGCTCGAATTGACGCCGACGCTGCCGAGTTCGGGCTTGTAGCCATCGAGCGAAGGATAGACCGTTCCGGCCAGGAATCCGCTGTTAGGATAGCGAGAGCCTGAGTATCTGCCGCTGATGCGTTCCGCGATTATCGTCCGGAAATCCAGCATCTTGCTGAAGACGTCCGACTTGTAAGCCTTGCGCGAATCGCCGGAGCCTGCAAAGAAACCGCCCAGACCCACGGTTGTCATGCTGAAGTTGCCGGTACGTGTTTCGGGCATCCCCTGCGACATAAACTGTATCTGGGTATCGCGTGAATCCATATAGTCGATGTTCAGCGCTATCTTCAAACCTTTAAGAGGCTCCAGCTGGGTATTGCCGCTAAGATGCTTGAATGAATTTATCATGGCCGGCGTGATATTGTCGGGGTTATAGACAAGCCATTTCTTGTCGGCTGCCTCGCTGATATAATCCCTGCGCACATCGCCGAATGCAAAACCCCATCCGGGAGCGCGACCGGCCGACGTTGCGCCCTGACCGAACCAGTTGGCTATACCCGGCATAAAGCCCGGCAGGTACATGCCGTCCGATATGTTGTAGGTTAGGGAAACACTGCGAAGCATCATCAGCGTGCGAGCCGTATGCTCGGCAAGTTTGTAGGCAAAAGTCTCGTCCTGCTGCGGAGCGGGACGTACTTTCAACTTGAGACTGATTGTATCCTTGTTGGTGATGCGGATACGCGCGTAGTCGATTGCGGTATATTTCACCTTGTAACTGCTGCTGTCGCTTGTTCGGCGTGCGCTTATCAAGACTTTTTTCGTCAACATGTTATGCTGCACTATCACACCGCTGTCGGGATTAAGTTTGATTTCCACCTCCAGCGTTTTCTTCTCGGGCTTCTTTTGAACTGCCGCCGGCTTGGTTACCTTCCCCTTGGCGTCGCGTGCAGGAGCGGGAGGCCGGATATTGCCCTTCTGAATAACTTTCTTCAGAAAATCGTTCTTGTTATATAATGTAAGAAGAGTCAGTTTACCTGTAAAATCAATCTCGCGCCTGTTTTTGATAGAGTTGCCGATATTGGTTTCCTCGTCCACAAAGGCGCCTTTCTCCCAGTTGTAGGTCGTCGTGTATGTAACAGTGCCCGAAACCCAGTCGAGTACGGGTATTTGCTGGAAAGGCGGCATGTAACGGATAGACATCTTCTGGTCGTAGAGCAGAGGAGTACCCATATCGGCAATACTTTGCATGACGGTATCTTTCCAGCGCTCGTAAGCATCGGGATTCATCTCGCGGTTGACCTGCAGGTTGGCCTCTTCTATTCGTGCATTGGTATTCGACGAAAATTCCACCATAATGTTGGGCAGAGGATTCCACCTCAAATCCAAAGCTCTGTCCCAAAGGAAATTCTGGCTGAACGACACCGGAATATTGTTTACCCCGCTGCCCAGGTCGTTGAGGTCGCGCAGTTGCAACTCGTAATAGTTGCGCGTGATATTGTTCTGAAAGCTGATTGAGGAAGGCAGATAATAAAAAGCCATCTGTTTGGCATATTTGGTATATCCGTTGTTGGTCTTGAGTTTCGTGAACGGTTTGAGCGGTTTGACGAAAGGCGTGTAGGCATAGCCCAGATTACCCTGAAAATGGTTTGTTGTCTCGTATGTAGTTTCAGGATTGGTACGCTTCTCGGTGTTGGACGCAAAACCCATGGTTATGTTGGCGGGGTCGTAAGGCATCGGGGTCTTGCTTTTGATATTGACATGCACGTTATTCAGAGCCAGAGCCTTGGTAGTGTATGTGTCGTATGAAAAACTGCGTATCGAATCCTTGCCTGTCTTGGTGAGTTCGTTGTCAATGGATTTCTGCAGGAGGATATCCTGGTCGAGAGGATTGTATTGCGGCGAGAGCGTCTCTTGGGAATAGGAATAATACAGAGGCAGGGACATTCCAAGTTTGTCGGGCAAGAGCTTGCCGAGCTGCAACGTTGTGGCAATGCTGAATCGTGAATGGTCGTCGAGAGAGCGCTCCGAGACCGACTGTTCTATACTGCCGAAGCCTGCTGTCTCTATATTGCCCATAGCGTTGACGGTAGCGAAGTCGGCTATGGCAAGGTTGGCGTTGGCGTTGGCTGCCCAGCCGCCCGACTCGTCGAAGTCGGTAACTCTAAGCTCGTTAATCCATACTTCGGCGCTCTTTATATCCTTTGAATTGTTGCGGACGCCGATCATGATAACCTGCACGTCCGAAAGGGAAGGATTGCCGACCACGCTAATGGAATTGCGGGTATTGTCGGGGTCGTACTCGGTGTAGAAAGTGTTGTAGTTAACGCCGTTCTCGCCGGCGCTTTTAGCCCGGTTGCGACGCAGCTTCAACTCGGTAAGAGCTTCAAAACCGAAATTGAGCATATTGTCGGCAGGCCATATCTGTTCGCGGTCTCGCGTTCCGAAAGGCGTGAGCGTCAGCGGTACTTCATACTCGTAGAAGTTATTTTTATAGTCTGAGCCTAAGCGGATGAAAACCGACAGATCGCTATTTTCGAGGCTTGTTACATCGTCAACCAGCTTTTCGGCGTGTACGAAGAGTTGCATCCGCTTGTATCTGCGCAGATCGTAGCTTGTAGTCTTATATACGGCGCGGGCGTCCTGAGAGGCAAGGTTGTTAATCTTCAACGAAAGAGACTGCTCGTTTTGCTGGCGAAGTTGCGGTTGATTCGGGTCGGTGATACGTGTAACGCCCGGCGGCAACATGTAGTTGACAGGCTCGCGGTCGCTGTTTTCTTCAATATTGACCGACGCAACGGCTATAGTGCCTGCGACCGACGGCATGGAGCCTTGTTTGGCCAAATTCTGCTGATAAGGCCGCCATTCACCTCTGATAAGGGCAAACTTGCCGAAGCGAAGCACGGTCGATTCCTCAAAATCGGTCATATACATACGCATAAAACGTATGGAACTGAAGTCGGTCATCGAGCCGATGTTATTTGTATAATCCCTGACCGGGACCTTGAACTGATACCATGTAACATCTTCGCGCGTACCGTTGGCAAGGCGCACGTTGGTAATGCGTTTATCTACTATGTAGTTCGCTCCGACGACCATATCCTTGGGACGCATCGACACGCGATACTGATAATATTTTTCGTTCTCGTTGAGCGTATTGTCCTGATTGAAATCCTCGACGTCGGGCACCATCTTCGACGATGTACCGTAGGATTCGCGGGTCTCTCCTGATTCTTTGGAGTTGCCCTCGACGCCGTTGTAATGCTTGTATCGCGTGAGTATGTCGGTTTGTTTGCTGTCGTGATCGTAAGAGCGGAAATAGCTGAAATCGTCGCCCGCAGGGTCGTTAAGCGGCGAGAAGGGGTCGTTCTCCATGCTCGAAAGGGTTTCCGGTGAAAGCCGCGAGCGCAGTTTCTCGATATAACTCTGATAGGTCGGAAACATCTGTTCTTCGACTGACGACAAGCCATTGAAACCCACATCCTGCAAGGCGCGCGCACCGGCTGTATTGTCGAAGGCATAGACGGTGCTTTGCTGTTTGGGTACGCGCCCCCAAACCGTAGTATCGACCAGCAGCAAATCGCCGTTCGCGGGCATACCGTTCTCGAAAAATTTCTTTTCATCCTTCAAAATATCCTCCGACACCTCGCCGAGATTGAAATACAAGTCGCCACCCTTTTGGTTGGGGTTATAGATGAAAGGATCCATCACCCAAAACTCGATATACTGAATATTGGCCGCTTCAAAATCCGTCTGGTCGAGGCTGCGCATGATACCGCCCCAGCGCTTTTCGGGGTTGGCCAGAGTGCCGTCGATATTGATATTGTCGGCGTCAAGATTGTAGGGGCCGCGCTCTTTGGGATAGTAAGCCAAATTCAGGATATTAAGATAGTTATTTTCATTGTAGAGCAGGTCGCGATTGGGGAAGAGTTCTTCGGATAGAACGGCACGCACGCGGTGGTCGGACAAGTCGTCGTCGGTCATATACGAAGGCCTGAGCGAGGAGTTGCGGCGAGTGAAGAGGCCGTCGATATAGTACCATGCCAATAGCGCCCGATTCTTTCCGTAGTCAATATTATTAGAGAGTATGGCTTCGGGAAACTGCGCCATCTCCTTGCCGCCGTCGTAAGGCGTGCTTGAGATATTCCAGAAATACGGATTCAGAAGGTCGAACTCGCTCTGCGTAGATTCAAAATCGTCGAGGTAAGAATATTCACCTACATATTTGCTCTGATAATGACCTGCTATAAGGTGAGCAAACTCTGCATTGAGCGAGAATGTACTCGGCGCCGTCACGGACAGCAGAGGCAACTTGTCAACCATATTGGTCAGCCACTGGCTCTGGCTCTTGTAGTCGAGGTTTAAGCCCCAAAGCGTGTTCTTCACCGATTCTTCGCCAAACGACATCTTGGTAGTCTGCGGCACCTCCGAGAGGTGCATGATTGTAGTCCCTACGTTTAAATCCTTCGATATCTCGTAGTTAATGTCCGTACCGAAAACGGATTTGCGCTGCATGGAGGAGGTTGACTGATTTTCGAGCGAAACGCTGATATTGGCATTGCTTGATATAAGCGTCTCGTTAAGGATGGTTACGGTGCCTGAAGTGTAATTGACCTGATAATCGACGTTCTCGGTCAGTACTATGCCGTTTGCCTGCACTACGACCGACCCTCTCGCCACATTCGTGGCGCCAAGCTTAAGCACTGTCGACGACGATGACGAGCCGCTGTACTGGCCGCGAATCACAAACTTGTTTTTCTCGGCTATCTGCTTGGCTATGGTCAGGGTCGAGTCGTACAATTCCTGATAGACATACTTGTCGGCTACGGCGTCGTTGCCTATCGCCTTGCGCAAATGCTGCCCGAAAGGCTCTACAACAGGGAAGATTATCCGTCCGTTAACAGCCGTTACGGTATATCCTTCAACGAAGTCGAAAAAACCGTCGCCCTGAGAGTTGGGAACGACTTCGTTATTGGAATTTAAGCGGTCGAGGTTCATAACCTTCAAAAGCGGCTTTTCCTTGATTTCACCTTCGGGAATGGTATAGACGTATGTTCCGGCCGTATCGCTGTGATAAACGATGTCGAGGCGAAATTTCTCCTTGCTCACCATATAGGCGCCGGGGATAGCGTAGATATTCTTCATCATCAAGTCCCAGAACGGCATTGAGGGCGACAGTGATGTGCCTTTCAATAACTTTAGATAAAGACATTTATTGGTGTCTTCGGTCTTGTCGCTCGAAAACTCACCTACCTGATAGACCGTGCCGTTATAGATATACTCGAAAGCAACTGCAAGTACCTCGTCGTTTTGCAGTTTGGCGGTGAGCGAGATATATCCGAGCTGCTGGTTGAAATTGTAATCGCTTGCGGACAACATGCGGGCGCTCTCGACCTTTTCGTAGTCCCTACCCCCCTCTATCACGCCGTCAAAGGTCTGTGTTACCGTACTTATCTCGCGTGCGCCGGGGTAATTCGCAACAACGGCGCCGTAAAGCGAGTTGGCATTATTGTAGGGCACAGGCAGGTTGCCGGCAGGGGTGAACATCGGATTGCTTATATGGCTGTTTTCACCGAGGTCGGCAAAGGCGACGATATTGCGCGTCTGTCCGTGAATACTGCTTTTGTTCGTAATCCATACCTCAATGCGGTTTATCATAATGCCCGACGAGATATAGGGCAACTTGGACAAGGCCTTGTCGTAGTTGTCGCGGAAATAATGCGAGAAGAAATAGTGGCGGCTCTCGTCGTAGTTGTCGGCTGTTATCTCATAATTGGTCATTTGCGAGCCGCCTTTGGATGAAATCGAGCGCGAATCCGATTCCTGCTGCGCTACTATCGCCTTGATGCGCAACTTGCCGAACTGCAAGTCGGTCTTGACGCCGAACAGCGCCGAGCCGCCGCGTATCAGCGAGTTATTGGTCTGCAAGCTGACGTTGCCGCCCTCCAAGGCTTTCACAATCTCGTCTTCGTCGCCGGCATAGTTGAGGTTGAGCTTGGCTGCATCGAACTCGAAAGCCGCTCCGGTGTTATAGTTGAAATCGAAATTTACCTTGTTGCCTACCGAGGCTACCATGTTGGCCTGCACGTCGGTGTCGAAGTTGAAAAATGTGCGGCTGCGCGATTTTTCGGGCAACGAAGGGTTATTGGTCGAACTGCTCTTGAGTCCGACGTCAAGACCTATCGTTCCCTGCGACCTTAGCCGAACGCCACCCGGGCCGAATATCTTTTCGGCAGGTCCCAAGTCAAACTGTATGTTCATCGGGTCGAAACGCTTGTCGCCCTTGCCGCCCGGGCCTCCTCCTCCGGAAATGCTGTCCCACGCAGCACGGTTTTTCTCCCTGAAATACTGGTTAATCGACTGCTTCAGACTGTATTTCTGGTACTCTTCGGGCGTCATCATCAGCGGAGTACCGAGTTTCATGTCGCCTACGACGGATTTGATTAGATATGTACCTGTTTTCAGGTCGTACTCGACTTCGGTTTTAAGATTTTCGGGGTCGCGCAGGTCTGCCGCAGAGTTGCCTTTGAGGTCTTCATACTCCTCCGGTACGGTCTTTTTTACAGGAATGCGGGGCTTAATGACGGTGTCTCCGGGGATGCTGTCTATAAGGATGCGGGATTTAGCTACGATGTCTTCGGAGATGCTGTCGGAAGGGATAGTGTCGGATGTGAGGTTGCCGGATGTGAGGTTGTCGGATGAGAAACTTTCGGAGGAGAGGCTTTCGGAATACTGCACAATACCCGCCACTCCGACATATTCCGCATTCAGCGCAAATATGCCCGATATAAAAATGACAACTATTATTATGTATTTTCCTCTCCGTTTCATTACAGCACTTTCAATGCGTCCTTAATAACCTGTTCAATACTTTGTGAAGGCGTTTTCCTGAGTATCGTTTCAACAGCTTTCTGCGACATGTTCTTCTGGAAACCCAGCATCACAAGCGCCGCCACAGCTCCTTCAAGCGTCTCCGTCTTCACGCCTGCCATAGTTAAAGCCCTCAAGCCTTCTACCGGCTTGACCTTGTTCTTCAAATCGACAACAATACGTTGAGCCGTCTTGCTTCCTATTCCCTTGATTCTGGTCAGACTGACGTCGTCGCCCGATGCAATAACGTTTATCAGCTCTGCCGGCGGCAGCGACGACAATATCATCCTCGCCGTGTTAGGCCCGACGCCCGACACGGAGGTCAGCAGCAGGAACAACTCGCGCTCCTCTCTCGTAGCAAAGCCGTACAGCAAGTGTGCATCCTCGCGTATTACTTCCATAACATACGCCTTGCCTTCGGTCTTGCCGTTAAAAGCGCTGTATGTCGTTACAGATATGTGCAACTCGTAGCCTATACCGCCACATTCCACTACCATTCCTGTCGGCGTCAACTCCGCTATCTCGCCTTTTATATATTCAATCATTCTTTTCTTTATTTGAAATCCGTAGCAATTATAACGGAAATTTCCGTGAAAACGTATATTTTTATTGAAAAAATCACTACCTTTGACCGCTTTTTAAGACAAAAACAGATGGAAAGATTCAGTGAAATATGTTACCCTGTATTTGAAAGGGCGACGAACGACTATCATGCTACGGACAACGTGGATGCGGCATGTAACAATCCTTTCGAGGAAGGGAGCATAGAGTATTGTCTCTACCTCAAGAACAGGATCGACGCCGTGCAATGGCATCTCGAAGACATCATACGCAATCCGCAGATCGACCCCGCAGAGGCGCTGCTGCTCAAGCGGCGTATTGACAAGTCAAACCAGGAGCGTACCGACCTCGTTGAACTTATCGACTCTTATTTCCTCGATAAGTACAGGGATGTGGCCGTACTTCCGGAGGCTTCCATCAACACCGAAAGCCCTGCCTGGGCTATCGACCGCCTCTCAATACTTGTTCTCAAAATCTATCACATGCTGATAGAAACCGAACGTACCGATACCGGCGAGGCTCACCGCCAAGCCTGTAGCCGCAAACTTGCCATCCTCGAAGAACAGCGCCGGGACCTGTCAACCGCTCTCGACCA
>JAITPL010000008.1 GCA_031289445.1 Tannerella sp. | reverse complement strand
TTTTATAGCTCTTGCGAGAGGATAAAGGCTCTTTCGTCGTCGGTCAGTTCGTAGAGGTCATAGACGAGGCGGTTTATCTTGCTTTCGGTAAAGCGTTTGTCGTCATCGGATTTGCCGTTCTCGGTGATGCGACGATTGACCAAAGTGATAATATCAGTCTCCATTTTGCCGCCGGGAACAGGCACCGGAAGCGATTCAATCAGCGAAACGCCCGCTTTCGATTCGTCCGAAAACATGCGATAGATATCCTTCATCATAAAGCGTCCCATTGTCGAGTTCAGGACGCCAAGCAAAAATTTAAGATGTTGGCCTGTCATGTAGCAGGTGTCTTCGAGCACGACGCACCCTCCATAGTCGATGCCGAAAGAGTAATCGGTCGAATCGCGCTTCCAGACTATTTTCTGCTCCGCAAAATCGTTCCAGTTGTTATTTAGACCGGAGGAGCGTTGCAGCGCATACCATTCGAAACCAAGCCCTACCTCGATAGCATTGCGCGACGAGAGCGGCTCTTTATATTTCTGCAGATGATTGTATATTTCGGGATATTGTATTTGGAAACGCTGTTCGGCTCGCGATGACGCCGCATTTATCGTTTTGTCGTATTGCAGGGGGAAATGCCATGGGATATAGAGCAGCCAGCGTTCGGGAGTATCGTCGCCGTAAGAGCGGATAAAATCGCCCATCAGCAGAGGCCGTATTATGTCCGAATTTTTTATATCCGCATGAATCAGTTCATCTCTGACGGCGCGATTGAGAACAAAAGCCTCGTCGCAGCCGCTCATCACTCCCGAAAAGACGCGAACGTCCCAATGTTTTATTTTCAGCCCCAGACGGTTGATTTTGCCGTTGATACTCATATATTCCACGCTCGAAGGCGTCATGAACGGCTCGGCAGCTCCCGATTTGGACGCGCCTTTCTCGACGAGCGAGATGACCGGCATCGAGTATTGCTGCACGTATGCCTCAATATCAATGGCTTTGTGGTCAAACAGACTGTCGATGCGGCAAACCATGGTCTGATGGCGATTTATGTCTTTTTGTATGACCATAGCCGATTTGTCCTTCATCAAACCAAACAAAGGCGATGACTTGTCAATCATAATCAACTGCAGCGGATTCATCTCGCCTGCCAGATATTCGCCGAGAGCCGAATTAGCGGGGTCGATGTGCCATGTAGCCGACATGAGGAACACAGCGTAGCCGCCGTAAACAGTCAGACGGTTAGCAAGTTCGCAATACAATTCGGATATATTGGCCGAACGCTTGTAAACCTTGTAGTTCATGCGCTTGTAGAGGCTCGACTTGTCGCTTCCCAAAGCCGATAGCGTGGCGTCCGGCAGGATGGAGGCGATAGCGTCGAAGCCGGTAAACTCGCCTTTGTCGTCGAGCAGTTCAGGGAAGATATAGCGCCATTCGACAGCATGCGCGAAGGCCGGATGATGGCGGAATGTGGCAAGCTGTTTTTCCTGTTTGATTATCTTTGCCTTGAGCTGTAGCAGCCGTCCGTTGAGCGCTTCTTCTTCCTTGTCGGTCAGCGGAAAAAGCCCCGGCGTACCGAGGTTCGACAATTCGCGGCGCAGCTTCAACAGTTCGTCGGTATCGCGACTGTACCAGCCTATCCCTTCTATCAGGCGATTACGTATAAGGTTGAGCATTTCGACGATATAATGCCTTTCCAATGCGTCTTCGTTAGTTTTATGATTTTCGACAAGTCGCTTATAATCAACGACTGTGTGATTGATATTTTTCAATGCCACCATCAAGTCGTCTTTCATCGTGAAACGGCTAACCAAGGCGTCGCCACAAACGATATTGCTCTCAATAACAGGCAGTTTCTTTAGTTTGGCGTCTCCGAGAATGCCGATGACGTCAAGCCAGAGGCGCAGTTTGCATAATAGGACGGCCAAAGGCTCTGCTTCTACTCCGAAAAGATTGTTGCGGAGGATATTTACTTTCTCCACGAACAGAGCTTCCCGGATGCGGCGACATTCATTCGTATCTCCGTCAAGATCTATCACTCTGAATTCTTTCTTTTCAAGCGCCGTCAGACCGTTTTCGCCTGCAACAAACTTGTACTGATAAAGCGGGTTGCCGTTACGGTCCGTGAGGATACCCAACTGCGACTTGACTGCAATCATCTCGTCTAATATCAGGTGAAGCAAATCGCCGCATCCCGCTGCCGGATCGCATATCCTCAAGGACTGAAACACCTTGCGGGCTTCCGAGATATTGTCGCCGATACGATATGAAAGCGACTGAATATCAACACATTTGCAGCCCAATTTATTATTAAATGCTCGCAAAACCGATTTTCCGACTGTTTCGCGTGCAAGATATGAGAGTAAAAATTGTATATCGCGTTGAGGCTTAACGAGTTCGTATAATAAAAGCTCCATCGTTTCGACCAGAACGTTAAGCGGCAGACCTTGCTCCGCCATCAGCGAATTAATTTTGTCCGACACCTCCTCAAACAGCGGTAAGGCGCTTGTTTCTGACGGCAAAACTCCATCCCGCGCAACTCTTCCGCCGCATATAAAACCTCTGAGTTCCTTATATGCGTATTCGTCGAAATATCTGTGTCTATCAGTGATTACAACGTTTTTCTCTTTTGATAAAGTTATATTTTCAAACATTTTTAGCCGCCCAATCAACGTGCAAAGATAGATATAATTTTCAAATTGAGCAAATAATAATATGACTATCCATCAAATGTCCTAAAGACTTGAAAAGTCATATTTTCATAACCGCAGGTAAGGCGAAAGCCGCAACCTGCGGATAAAAAAGAACAGTTACAACTGCCTGAAAGGCAGCACTTGTAAGACAATGAACGTCCTGTCTTTCAGACAGAGCTTAGCGCTATCAACTGCCACAGGTCGCGACCTGTGGTTATGAAAATCAAGCCCATTCGGGCTACATAACTTATTAGGCCGTTTTACGGATCGTCATTTAATATTTTATGTAAACATTGATTATAAGCATATTGCATAATACACAATAAGGATAGCGGGATTATGAATTTCTAATTTCTACCTTCTGATTTCTACCTTCCAACTTGGATAGCCTTATTGTACTTTGTACAATAAGGCTCCCGATTGCGTCAATACGACACCCAATAACGTCCGCAGCATCCCCGATAGGTACTGTAGAGACGTTGCATGCAACGTCTCTACCAATATAAAAGCCATAAAAGCCGATTAAACAGCCACAAAAGCCGATTAAATAGCAATTATAGCAATTAAATTGCAATTAAATTGCGCCTTAAAGTCCTGTTGCTGCCAGCCATGTGTCGGCCATAAGCTGTCGGCCGGGAAGGTCGGGATGAACGCCGTCAGCCGACCAATATGTTGGCGGAGCGACCTTTACAGCCTCATCAAATGCCGACTGAAATGGCACAAAGACGGCGTCGAACTCGACGGCAAGCTTTTTGAGCGACTTGCGATAATCGTCAAACGCAGGAAACCACGTTTCTTCGTTTATAGCCGAGCCACCCTTGACGGCAAACGGCTCGCATAGTATCAACTGCGTGGCAGGCAGCTTCTCCTTTGTGTATTTGAGCAGACTGCGCAAGTCGTTTTCGTAAATCTCGACTGTGCCCTTGTAACCGCCGGAAAGCGTGTGCCAATAGTCGTTAACCCCGATAAGGATACTCAGCACGTCGGGCATAAAAGCCAGAGTGTCAATCTCCCAGCGCTCACGCAGTTGAAACACCTTGTGGCCGCTTATGCCGCGATTATATATCTTAGGCAGCTTGTCGGCATGGCGTTTGAGTATGCCGGTAGCAGTAAACAAGGCATACCCCAGACCTAACTGGTCGGCGTTGTTGCAGTTGATAGATTCGCGTTTGCGTCCGCAATCGGTAATCGAATCACCCTGAAAAAGAATGACGCCATCCTTTTTGAGCGTAATTTTTTTCGCGTTTGCAATCTGTTGCTCTCTCACGGCAGCCCCCGCAATCTTCGGTATTAATGCCGCTCCGACGCCTGCCAGCGCCGCTCTTTTCAGAAAATCTCGTCTTGTATTCATATAACTATTATTAAATTAATGCGATGCAAAATTACATGAAAATATTGAGATGCACAAGCGTGAGGGATGAAAAAAGTTTTTTTACAGAGGAAAGACAGTTTTTTATTTGTATATCTCGAATTTTTCATGTACGTTTGTGGCCTCAAAAACAACAAAATTATGTCAACAGCAACAACAGACGACATCCGAAAAGTAACTACTCATCGGCTAATTGAGATGAAACGGCGTGGCGAAAAAATTTCCATGCTGACGGCTTACGAATACTCGATGGCCAAGATTATCGATCAGGCAGGAATGGACGTTATTCTCGTCGGCGATTCGGCCTCCAACGTAGTAGCGGGGAATCTTACTACCCTGCCCATCACTCTCGACCAGATGATTTTCCTGGGCAAGTCGGTGATGAAAGCAGTTAATCGCGCCCTTGTGGTCGTGGATTTGCCTTTCGGCACCTATCAGGGCAACTCTAAGGAAGCCCTGGCTTCAGCCGTTCGCGTGATGAAAGAGACCCACGCCGACTGCATCAAGGTGGAAGGCGGCGCCGAGATTAAGGAATCCATTCAGAGGATTCTTTGCGCAGGTATCCCCATCATGGGACATCTCGGTCTGACGCCGCAATCAATCAACAAGTTCGGCACATATACCGTGCGTGCCCGCGAGGAAGTGGAGGCAAACAAACTGATTGAAGACGCCCATCTGCTGGAAGAACTGGGCTGTTTCGCCGTTGTGCTTGAGAAGATACCGGCGCTGCTGACCAAGCGCGTTTCGGAAGGATTGAAGATACCGACTATAGGCATAGGTGCAGGGATGTACGCCGACGGTCAGGTGCTTGTCATGCACGACATGCTCGGTATAAACAATGAATTTTCTCCCCGCTTTCTGCGCCGTTACGCCAACCTCTACGAGGTCATCACCGAAGCTGCCCAGTCCTATATCCGCGACATCAAAAGCGGCCTCTTTCCAAGCGAAGAAGAACAATATTAAGAACGCGCGATGCTGTTTGAGAACATTGAACTGGACGATGATAACGCAGTTTTTAACCGCGCTGCCGATATTATTCGCTATACCAACAGGAATATTTTTCTTACCGGACGGGCAGGTACCGGCAAGACTACCTTCCTGAAGTATATCCGTAAAAATACCGACAAGAAGACCGTCGTACTCGCACCTACAGGGGTGGCGGCCATCAATGCGGGAGGGCAGACCGTTCACTCTTTCTTCCGTCTGGATTACGGCGTCTATCTGCCCGACGACGTGCGACTGCGCGAGGTTGCGCCCAAGGACGACCCCGAACAGCGCACTATTCGCGACGTGTTTTTTTACAACAACGATAAGGCCCGTCTGATAAAATCGCTCGAACTGCTTATTATTGACGAGATTTCGATGTTGCGGTGCGATATTCTTGATGCCATCGACAAGCTCCTGCGGCACTTTCGCGATTGGCAAAGCGAGCCTTTCGGGGGCGTGCAGGTGCTGCTTATCGGCGACCCTTTCCAGCTGCCGCCCATAGCCGGACACGATGAATGGCGCATACTCGAAACGTTCTACGACAGTACTTTTTTCTTCAGTTCAAACGTTATCCGCGAGAATCCGCCCCTGTATATCGAACTGAAAAAGATTTACCGGCAAACCGACCCGCGCTTTATCCGCCTGCTGAACAATATCCGTATCAACGCCCTGATGCCCGACGACCTCTCTCTGCTCGAATCGCGCTATATGCCCGCTTTCCACCCTGCCGACGGTACCGCCTATATCACTCTGGCCACGCACAACAGAATAGTTGACGATATTAACCGTACCAAACTCGAACTGCTGCCGGCCGAAAAGAAGACTTTCGAAGCTATGGTAACAGGCGTTTTTCCCGATGAAATCATGCCTACAAACCGCAGTCTGCACCTGAAAGAAGGTGCGCAGGTGCTGTTTGTCAAAAACAACATGCCGCACTATTACAACGGACAGATGGGCACAATTACCGCAATCACCGAAGATGAGATGATCATCAATACCAATGGCCGCGACATTGCCGTAGGCCTGATGGAATGGTCGAATATCCGCTATACGTGGAATCGTCGCCAAAACAGGATAGATGAAGAGATTATCGGTACTTTCATGCAGTTTCCGCTCAAGTTGGCCTGGGCTATTACCGTGCATAAAAGTCAGGGACTGACCTTCGACAACGTTATTGCCGATGTGGGCGCGGCCTTCACTCACGGTCAGGTGTATGTAGCCCTCAGCCGCTGCCGTAATCTGGAAGGATTGGTGTTGCGCTCGAAGGTCGATAAGTCGGCTATCCGGGCTAATCCGCAGGCATTGCTGTATGCGCGCAACGAACTGTCGGACACACAGCTGGCGGAAGTATTCGACGGGGTAAAAGCCGGTTTGTCCGACGAAAACCCTGCGGCCGGCAACTCTTCGCCTGCCGCTCTTCCGGACATGGATATCCACAAGTTATTCGAGACCGTGAACGCTTATTTCTGCAATAAAGAATTGCTTTTCGCAGAACTGTACGGCAAGTTAAATGCGCTGTTGGCAAACAATTCGACCGTGTTTGCCGGAAAAATACGCAGCCTCGAATGGAAGAATGAAGACCTTGCCGTTTTCATCTTCTTTTTTCATCTGTACGTCAACCTCGACGAGCCTAAAGTGTCGCTTTCGGATTTGGAGGAGCTGTTCGACCGCAAGCACGATTACCGCGTGATACGTCTGGCTCTCACCAATAAAACACATCCGGCTTTCGCTTCCGGATATTTCAAAAAAAACGAAGATTCCTATTGTCTGTCGAAAAAGGCGCTCAAGGCTTTTCTTTCGGAGATTTTGCCCGAAGCCAAAGAGGCTAAAGAAGCGAATGACGCCAAAGAGACGAAAGATGCTAAAGTGATTAAGGTTCCGGAAAAACAATCCAAATCCGACAAGTCCGACAATTATATCATGGACTATCGGTCTATCAATACCAAGGGACTGTTCTATAACGCTCAGGAACGCGAACAGATTACCGCGCTCACCCGCCTGCTCGAACAGAGTAATTTCGTACAGGTACAGCAACGTCTCTCGGAGGCGGGGATGCGCAAGGGTTTTGCCTGCATTTTCTACGGAGCGCCCGGAACAGGCAAGACCGAAACGGTTTATCAGATTGCAAGACTGACCGGGCGCAATATCTTTACGGTCAATATCAGCGACACTAAAAGCATGTGGTTTGGCGAGAGCGAGAAGAAAATAAAGGAGGTGTTCGACCTCTACCGCAGGTATGCCGACGGTAGCAGCCGCGTGCCTATACTGCTCTTCAACGAGGCCGACGCCGTTATTGGCCGGCGTATCGAAGGCGTCAGTCGGGCTGTTGACCAAACCGAAAACGCCATACAGAACATCATCCTGCAAGAAATGGAACAACTCGAAGGCATAATGATTGCGACTACCAACCTGACGCAAAACCTCGACCCTGCCTTCGAGCGCCGCTTCCTCTACAAGGTGGAGTTCAGGCGTCCGACCCCCGAAACGCGACGCGAAATATGGCAGGCGCTCATACCGGCACTTAGCGCGGAGGACGCTTCCGTACTTGCGGATACTTACGATTTCAGCGGTGGCGACATGGAGAACATCGCCCGCAAGAGCGCCGTCGATAGCATACTGCGCGGCTCGACGCTGACCCTCGCGGACTATCACCGTCTCTGCCGTGAAGAAAAAAGTCTCAGCGCCAATCAACGCGCCAAAGTAGGATTCATATAAAGAAAACGACCGCCTCGAGGCCCTGAGTTCCTCAATGCGACAACCCAATGACGTTGTAGCATCCCCATTAGGTGTATGAATACATATCAATTACGCATCCCCGCTAGGGGATCCATATCAATAGAAAAATGTTTCTCGCCTTTCTTTTTCTCCGTAGGAGATTCACAGAAAAACTATCCGGGTTATTTTAACGTGAATCCCCGATGGGGAAAAATGAGTGGATGATTCCGTGTTCTATTGATATGTATCCCCTAATGGGGATGTGCCGTATTAATTCTCCGTCATCCTCATGTACGAAGTCAGGAAAAAAGTCTCAGCGCCAATCAACGCGCCAAAGTGGGATTCATATAAAGAAAACGACCGCCTCGAGGTGAAGCGGCCGTTTCGGTTTTCGACAGTGTGCCTTACTTTCTAATACCAAGTTCCTTGATAATAGAACGGTAACGTTCAATATCGACGCGAATCAGATAGTCGAGCAAGCGGCGACGCTTACCAACCAACATCTTCAACGCGCGTGAGGTGTTGAAATCCTTGTGATTCTTCTTCAAGTGCCCTGTTAATTGGGTGATACGGAAGGAGAATAACGCGATCTGGCTCTCTGCCGAGCCGGTGTCCGTTGCGGACTTGGCTTTTCCAAACTTGCTGAAAAGCTCTTCTTTCTTTGCTGAATTTAAATACATAAAATCTTACTTTAATAAATTATACCATGTTATCTAAGCGGCTGCAAAGGTAAGCATTATTTTTGGATTAAGCAGCATCTTGAGGGGAAAAAAAATTTTTTTGCTCTTGAAGCAGAGAGTAAATTTTGTTATTTTGAAAAAAATTACTACTTTTGCCCCAGATAATTAAACAAAATATTATATGCCGCAAATCAGCTCATTTTATGGATTGTTAATCCTGATGAATTTTAAGGATCACTTGCCACCCCATTTCCATGTATGGTACGGTGAATATAAGATAACTGTGTCCATTCAAGAAGGAGTAGTTACCGGCTCAATGCCGCAGAGGGCTTTAAAAATGGTTTTTGAATGGCTCGAACTACACCGTCAAGAATTGTCGGATGAGTGGGAGAAGGCTCAAAAGGGAGAGCCGCTAAAAGATATTGCACCTTTAAAGTAAGAGAATGATGTTTATAGAAGTATTAAAAGCAGAATATATAGGCGATTACAGCATAGCGCTAACCTTCAACAACGGAGTAACGAAAACCGTCAATTTGCAAAATGAACTGACGGGAGTTGTTTATGAGCCGTTGAAGAATCATGATTATTTCAAAAACTTCCGGATAAAATTCAACACCATTGAATGGGAAAATGGCGCCGACTATGCCCCTGAATACCTCTACGAAATCGGGAAATGACAAAAAAATTGACAATTGACAATTGACAATGGCGGAGGGGGCTTTGTCGCCGCAATGACGGATGTGCGACACGCGCAATCACCCTTATCATTTCAATTTGCCGAGAAAGAGGAGGTTGGCCGAGTTTGCATCTATGGTTGACAGCAACTCTTTGAGTTTGGTGCGGTCGTCGTCGGTACAGTCGCTTTCCTGAAGCCGTTTCTCTATGGCGTCGATTAAGTCAAGCGGCTCTACGTTCCATGTGTACCATCCGTTCCTGAAAAACAACGAATTTCCATTACATTCAATACCGCCGTAAAAGTCGTTTACTATCTTGACCCATGAGGCCGATTTGGCTTTTTTATCGGTATAAACGAGTCCCTTACCCATAACAGTTGTCAGAAAACCGTGTTTCAACTCGTTATGAATTTTAGATAGGAACTCGTCTTCTTTTGTCGGAGGCTCCATAACGAAAACCGGAACAATTCTGTTGGCTTTTACATCGTAATGAAACAAGGTGTCGGTCGCTGTCGGCAATAAATCAAACTCGCCGGTATTGCGATGGTAAAATATCTCGTTGCCGTAATCGTGAACAACCAGATGTTCCGGCGCTTTCAACTGCTTGACGATGTTGCCGTCGGCGTCAAACTGAATGGCAAGCGACTCTTCTCCGCCGAATGGCATGTGAACAACCGACAGTATTCCCTCCGAAAGGAACATCACAGGTTTGTTCAAGCGATGCGGAGCTTTAATTTTTTTGAGGAACTGCCCCGACGTACTATAGACGAGTATGCCGTTCTCCATAAACGCAGCCAGATAGACCAGCTCGTTCCTGTCGTCGATTAGCTCATCGTATGTACCGATTGCATATTCGCCCGGACCCTGACCTAACGAGCCGACGTCGCAAAGATACTTCCCTGAACGGTCGAACAGTTTGAAGCTTCCGCCTCCGCGAAGACTTACACCGATATATTTTTCGCTTACGGTCGTCATCCGCGCTTTGAATATAGCGGCGTCTATGTCCTCAAACCGTATCAGTTCGCAACTCTCAACCAGTTCGCTGAGAGGCATTGTGCGGGTCCCGCTCACCTTGTCGAGCGAGCAGACCGGCATCTCTACTCCGTTCACCTTCTCCTGGCGAACGGCGCTTTCGCCTTTACATCCTGTCAGTAAGGCGACTGTTATCACAGAAATAAAAACCGTTTTTTTCATGATGAAAATATTTTTGTTGTTAATAAGTTTAACTGCTTATCCCTTTGAGTCAAGTGAAATGCCTGAAAGGCAGTATTTTCATAACCGTAGATAAACGAAGTGCAATCTGCGGTCAAGAAACGTCTCTTAAATCTGCCTGAAAGGCAG
>JAITPL010000230.1 GCA_031289445.1 Tannerella sp. | reverse complement strand
TTGGGGTCGCAATAAACGTATAGCTCACGCTTGGGAGCGCCGGCAATAGACACTGTGCCCACGCCGGAAATACGCGCCAGAGGATTCGCTACGCCGTCGTCGAGAATCTTGTACAGCGCTGCCTGACTTTCTTCTGCCTGTACGGACAACATCAGTATCGGAATCATATCCGTAGAGAACTTGAAAATAATCGGGTCGTTCACGTCGTCGGGCAACGCCGACTTGACCATATCCAACTTGTCGCGGACGTCGTTTGTAAGCACATCTATATCATATCCGAACTCAAATTCCAATGTGATAAAAGCCAGATTTTCGGACGATCTGGAAGATATGTGTTTCAGATTGCTGACCGTATTAAGAACATTTTCCAGCGGGCGCGTTACGTTGTTTTCAATATCCGACGCGCTCGCTCCGGGATATGCCGTGAATACCATAATCGTATTAGTCTCGATATCCGGAAACAGGTCAATGGGCAACCTGCTTAACGAAAAGAGACCGAAAATCACTATTGCAATAAAGCATAGTGAGGTCATTACCGGTCTTTTAACCGCACCTTCGTATAGACTCATTTTGTTTTAGTTTTTTTTAATGTTCAACTTCTACTTCCATGCCGTCTATAAGCCGCGACTGGCCGGCTGTTACTACCTGCGAGTTATTCTCGATACCCGAAAGCAGCTCGTATTCGTCGCTCATGCGGCGACCGAGTTCAACTACTCGACGCTCTACCTTGCCGTCCTTATAAGCGAAAACATAGCGCTCGCCGGAGCCTGACTGCTTTACAACTGCGATGTCGGGGACTACCACGTGATTCAGCGTACCGAAATTAAGTGTTACGCGGGCGAACATGCCGGGACGGACCTTTGTGTCGGCGTTGGCGAGACGAACCTCGACCGGGAAAGTGCGGGTAGCCGCATTGATAGTAGGATAGACAAGGCTGATTGTGCCTTCAAACTCGTCGTTTCCGTAAACGTCAACCTTGACTTTCACTTTCTGGCCTTTCTTCACCTGCGTGAAATACAACTCGGTAACGTTGATATGCAGCTTGACAGGCGTTATCTGCTCGACGGTCAGCACCGGCTGCACGCCTGCGAACATGTCGCCGTTATCATAGTTGCGAGCCGTTACTATGCCGTTGATAGGACTTAGCAACGCGGTATTTTCGAGCATGTTGTTATACGAAGTCTCGCGCACGTCGAGAGCCATCTTCACAGCGTCCCATTCCGATTTCGAGGCGCCGCCTATCTTGTACAGTTCGTCAACGCGGTTGAACTCGGTCTTCTGGTTGTCCAGCTGCAGTTTCAGCTGCTTGAGGTTTGAGGCGTCCATCTGCACAAGCTTCTGCCCCTTCCCTACCCTGTCGCCCACCTCAACGAATATTTTTTCTATCCTGACAGGCGTCATGGGCGCGATGTTGTTCTTCACCTCCGCCTCTACGGTAGCGGTGTATTCATGCGTCTGGTCAACAGGCCGTTCCTCGACCGACGCTATTCTTACTAAAGGTTTATCGACAGCGATAACGGCCGCTTGTTCCGTCGCATCCTTCTTGCCTCCTGTACAGGCGACCGGCAATATTATCACCGCCAGCGCCATAATTTTTAAAAATGTCCTTATCATACTTATTTAATTTATTAATTTTCGTGATTCGTAACTGCCTTGACGGCAAAATTTGTTTCTTGAATTGCCTTGATGGCAAAATTTATTTCGTATCTTTTAATTTCTAACTTCTAATTTTTTCCTGTTATTTTATCAAGGTCGGCGCGGGCGGTGATATAGTCGTAAATCGACTGGTTATAAGTCAGTTGTGCCTGCATCAAAGCCACCTCCGAATCATTAAGTTCGAGGATAGTACCTTTGCCGACCTCGTAGCGTTTCTGCGCTATTAGTCGGCCTTTCTCCGCCTGTTGGACGCTCTCCTTGTTACTTGCCAGCTGCTCGCTCGACGCCGACATATTGTCAAGATAGCTGCTCATCTGCATATAAAGCATGTTCTCGGCGTTTTCGCGCGTATCACGCAACTGATTCATCTGTATATGCGTCTGCTTCAACTTCTTGAAATTACCTGCCTTGAATAGCGGAATCGAAAGGCTCAGCGCCACGCTCGACGATGGAAACCATTGATAATGCGTTATTTCAAAGTTATTGTTCATCGACGTGAACGTATAATTGTACTGCGCTCCGAGTGTAGGCAGGAAAGCCGCCTTATGCAGAGACAGCGATTTACGCAGCAGGTCGGCGTTGAGGTCCAACTGTAGCAGGTCGCTGTTGTTAGCCAGACTGAGGTCGCCCGCCGACTGCCGGCGTTCCGACATCTCATGCTCATAATCTTTCAAGTTGCCTTCAATCTCCAGCTCCGTCTCCTTATCGTCCAGCCCCATCAGCACTTTGAGTTGCAGTTTCGAGAGATTGACGCCGTTGCGAGCCGAGACAACCGTAGGTTTCAGGCTGCGTACCTGCACGTCGGCGCGTATCTTGTCGTACTCGCTGACGCCCCCAAGTTTGTAGCGCTCGTTGATAACGTTGAAGTTCGCCTCGGCCTGAGCCAGACTTTTCAACAGCACCTCGTAACTGTCCTGCGCCATAAGCGCCTGATAATAAGCCTTTGTAACCTGATTAACCATATCAAGGCGTGAAGCCCTCGACTTCTCGACAGCCAGCTCTATATCGGTGACTGACAGGTTGATACTGCGATAGAGCGCCGGTGCAAAAATCGGGAGACTGACAACCATTGCGCCATTGTAATTATTGTCGGTACCGATCTGTATCGTCGTCTCCTGTCCGCCAAAACTCATCACCATCGTTTGTTTTTTGAGTGTGCGCGAATAGGAACCGTTCAGTTCGGCTGTAGGCAGCAGTCCTGCCTTAGCCTCTTCCATAACGGCTTTCTTCAGCTCTATTTCCTGTCCGGCGACCTTCACCACCGGATTTTCCGAGAGGGCAATATCTATCGCCTGCTGCAAGTTGATGCGCACTTTGTCGGGTTTGTCCTGTGCAGTGGCCGACATCAGTCCGCAGCCGCACAACAAAATTTCTAAAATCAATTTCACTCTTTTCATTTTATACGTATTTTATACCACTAATTCACTAAATTTCTAACTCGATTTTCTAATTTCTAACTTAACTTTCTAACTTGATTTTCTAACTTAACTTTCTAACTTGATTTTCTAACTTCTAACTTCTACCTTCTAACTTCTACCTTTATTCTCTAACCTCCGTTTAATAACGTACTTTTCAAGTATCTTACGTCCTGCATCTGTACAGATGCCACGCAAGAGAATAAAAAACATCGTATTATGCACCTCTTCAAACGAGTATTTAAAGAAGGCAGCCGGAGGAGACGTGTTACTCAAGTTTTTTTGCGCCATTTGCGAGATGATGTCATAATTGACGTCAGAGAGGAAAACGGCTTCCTGCTCGCCGCGTCGTAAGAGGGCTATAATCTTGTCGAGCACATCCTGTTTGCCTTTCAGTATCACGTCGAAAGCGTCGGGATAGCGCTTGAGGTCTTCATAAAAATCCTCACAAAACATTATCACAGTCGGGTTTTCGAGCATTTTCTCGTTGAATTGCAGAATAACGTCCAGGGCGGTATCAGCAACCTTTTCGAGCAAAGCCATCGCCTCCGTAAAAGGCTCGCGTATCTTCAATAAAACCTCTATCAGCAGAGCCTCCTTGTCATCAAAAAAGCCATAGAGAGTGCGCTTGGATACATTCGCCTTACGCGACACATCATCCATGCTAACTCGCTTTATGCCCTTGTTCGAGAACAGGTCAATAGCTACTGCTGTAATTTGATCTTTAAGTGTCATATTCTGGGCGCAAAGGTACGGAGTATTTAGTACACTAAAAAGGTGTAATCAGTTACAAAATTGGTCAATATCGAAAATCGTTAATGTTTTATAACAATCAAATTCTGTGAAATCACTGCAATTATCGGCAAAATTCGTAATTATCACCCTGTCAATGAACGGAATAACGCGAACGAACGCGAACGAATTGAACTGTCTTGTGTGGCGAATTGTTTTTTCTTCTCGCCCGCTCGCGTACATATTTATATAATAACGGAAGAGCAGGTCGCTCCCCTACCCTACTCTACAACTTCCAACTTTATGCCTGTTATCAATTAATTCATTACCTTTGCCCTGAAAATAAAAAGAAAATTTTGATAAAAATACAATTGCAATCTTATGATAGAAAATTTTGAGGAATCGATGAAAGCGCTTAAAGAGTTTGTTACTTCGTATGACAACTATCATAACGATGTACTGATAATTGAATTTGACCATACCTCGTTCGAAGGCTTGAGGACATTCACCCCCCTGCATCCGTCGCGCTTCGAGGCATTGATACTTATCGGCATCACAGAAGGCCGGATGGAGCTGCAGATTGACTACAATACATACACAGCCGACAAAAATTCGTTGGTGATGATTATGCCTACACATATCATCAGTTTTCTCAACGGCAGCAACGACCTCAAAAGCTGGGTCTTAGTCGTCTCCAAAGCCTACTCCGAGGCCAATCCCTACTCGAAAGACAAGAAAAGCCCACCTGTTGTCATCTCCTACATGCAACTGAAAAGAAACCCGCTGACCACTTTCGAGCCGCAAGAATACAACAATCTGTACGCCTGTCTCGAATATGTGCGCCGTCGTATGAGGCAAAGTAGCCATCTCTTCCATAAGGAGGCGTTCGATTTGGCCCTGAAGATGTTTTTTCTTGACCTCGGCAATGTCTATCTATCTAAAGTAGAGCACTTTATAACACCCGCCTACACACGTCAGGAAGAGGTGATGATAGACTTCCAGAACTTGCTGCGCGAACATTGCACCCGACAGCACGACGTCAAGTTCTACGCCGACAAACTCTGCATAACCACACAGTATCTATCGTTAATACTCAAGGCTCAGAGCGGCAGGTCAACCATGCAATGGATACAGGAAGCCTTGATGACCGAAGCCAAACGTCTGTTGAAGAGACCCCGCACCAATGTTCAGCGCGTATCCGACGAACTGAATTTTCCCGACCCCTCTACCTTCGGCAAATTCTTCAAAAAACATGCCGGCATGTCGCCTGTGGAATTTAGAAAAAAATGATTGTTGACGCCTCTCCCTGCAATTAACTATCCAAGATAGGCTTTCAGCAGTTTGCTTCGCGACCCCTGACGCAGACGGCGTATGGCTTTCTCTTTTATCTGACGTACACGTTCGCGCGTGAGATCAAACTTGTCGCCTATCTCTTCGAGGGTTACTTCGGGCGTTCCTATGCCAAAAAACAGTTTGATAATATCCGCCTCACGCTCCGAAAGGGTCGAGAGCGCACGGTCAATCTCTTTCGCCAGAGATTCGCTCATCAACGAGCCGTCGGCTATGGGGGCGTCGTCATTGATAAGCACGTCAAGCAGACTGTTATCTTCACCTTCGATAAAAGGCGCATCAACAGAGACATGTCGCCCTGAAACTTTCAATGTATCCGAAATCTTGTCAACAGGTATGTCCAGCTCGGTGGCCAGCTCTTCGGGAGATGGTTTGCGTTCATGTTCCTGCTCGAAGCGCGAAAATGCCTTGCTTATCTTGTTGAGCGAGCCTACCTGATTGAGCGGCAAACGCACTATGCGCGACTGCTCGGCCAGAGCCTGCAATATCGACTGACGTATCCACCAGACAGCATAAGAAATAAACTTGAAACCCCGCGTCTCGTCGAACTTCTCCGCCGCCTTTATCAAACCCAGATTACCCTCGTTGATAAGGTCGGGCAAGCTCAGCCCCTGGTTCTGATACTGCTTGGCTACCGAGACTACAAAACGAAGATTGGCGCGCGTTAGTTTGTCTAATGCACGATGATCGCCTTTGCGTATGGCTTGAGCCAATTCTACTTCTTCTTCTACCGTTATCAACTCCTCGCGCCCTATCTCCTGAAGATACTTGTCTAAAGAAGCGCTCTCACGATTAGTGATGGATTTGGTTATCTTTAACTGTCTCATATTTATAACTTTACGTCTCTCAAAATTGCATTTTGAGGCGCAAATTAGTAATTATTCAGGATGCAAAGATAATGTTTTTTTTGATATTACAAGACAACTCC
>JAITPL010000229.1 GCA_031289445.1 Tannerella sp. | reverse complement strand
ATTTCTTAATTCTATATTAATCTATTCATTCTCTCAATTCTCAATTACCAGTCCACCGTGTCCGTACAAGCAGTCCACCGTGTCCGGCAATCTCAATTCTCAATTGTCAATTGTCAATTGTCAATTATTCTCTCACGCATTCAATCTGTCCTGCAGTCCGCCTTTCTCTATTAATAGAGGGCAGTCGGCCAATGCTAACCATTGGTCGCTAAGGTTTTCAACAGGTTTGATACCAACGTTGAAAGCCGGTTTGAAATACGAGTTATACAAAGTCATAAAAAAAAATTCCTTTAATCGAACACCGCAAAGGTAAAGGTTTATTTTGACATGGCCAAACTTTCTTTGAACTTTTTTTGCTATTTCCCAAAAATAATTTTTAAGAGCTTGAAATTCAAGAAGTTAGAAATTGGCAATTAGACGTGTTTTTGTTGCCAGTTGGCGTAGCGGAGGTAGAGCATGCTGCCGATTAAGAGGCCGACGAAATATATTATCTCGACAGTGAAGCAAATATGCAAGGGCTGACGGAAATATATGCCCAACAAAAGGATACTTATTGTATATATTACAAGAACCCCTAATTCGAGCAGTAAAGCCGATTTTGTGTTGCCGGTGCCTGAAACGCTGTTGAAAAAGACACATCCTATAGAATTGATAATCAGGGCAATGGAGATGACATAGATGGACGGCACAGATTCGTTGATTAAGGAGAGGTCGTTAGTGTATATCATCAAGATCGCTTTGGGGAAGAGGCATATCAGCGATATACATACGAGCATGATGAAAAACGACATGCGCGAGATGCGTCGCACAAGCGGCATGACGTCGCCGATACGACCTTCACCTATAATATTGGTAACGAATGTATTGGAGGTTGCCGAGAGCGCATTGAGCGGTATGAACATCACTATGTAAATATTGCGGACTATGTTGGCTATTGCAAGCGAGTGTTGCCCCTGCCGCTCAACAGTTGCGAAGAAGAGAAGAAAAGTGCCCATAGAAAGGAAATATTGCAGCATTGTATATGACGAAATGGAGAGTACCCGCTTGATGAGCCGGAAGTCGAAGTGTCGCAAGAGAGCCAGACCATATTTCTTGCGGTCAACGGCAACAAAGGTATAGACCGCGAAGAAAAGCGCTGAAATCATCTCGGCGATAACGGAGGCTATGGCAGCGCCTTCGACGCCAAGTTGCGGCATTCCGAAATGTCCGAAAATAAGCGCATAGTCGAGGAAGATGTTTGAGACGGCCATTACGACGGCGTTGACGGTCAACATGCGCGTTTGCGTTATTCCTACGTAGAAAGCGCGGTACATCACGGTAACGGCTGCGAAGAAAAAGCCGGCTATGCGCCATTTGACGAATGACATTGTAGAATCGAGAATCACATCCGACGAAATCATAATACGCATCATGCTGTCGGCGTAATAGAATGACAGCCAAAAGATTACGGCGGCGAGGAGCAGCAGGAACAGTAATCCGTGCATTAGCACCGGCCCTATGGCGCTGTAGTTTTTTTCGCCGTTGCGTCGGCCGATAATTATCTGTACGCCTGTACTGAAGCCGAAGAAGATGGTAAACCAGCAGATATAGTAAAGTCCGCCCATAGCGGAAGCGCCCAGTTCGACTTCGCCGACGCGGCCAAGGAAAGCGGTATCCGTTACGTTGATGATATTTTGCGCCAGCAGCCCTATGACGATAGGGAAACAGACATTGCTGATATGTTTGTAGGAATAGGGCTTGATGAGTGTTTTACTTTAGTTTGTTGGTAGCGGTATCCGGGAAGATGACGGTCGGTTTGAAGTTTTTGGCTTCTTCAAAATCCATTTGTGCATACGAGATGATAAGGATGACGTCGCCGGGCTGCACACGTCGTGCGGCTGCACCGTTGAGGCAAATCACGCCCGAGCCGCGAGCGCCTTTGATAATGTACGTTTCAAATCTCTCGCCGTTATTATTGTCGAGTATCTGAACGCGCTCATATTCAATTAGATTGGCGGCATCCATGAGGTCTTCATCGACAGTGATACTGCCGATATAGTTGAGATTGGCTTCAGTCACCGTCACGCGGTGTATTTTTGATTTTAGAACTCCTATAATCATTTGTAAATCAATATTTTACGTTATCTATAAGTCGCACGTCTCCGCAAAAAACGGTGATGCAGCCGACAGGATTCTTCGAGGCATCCCAGTCGGCGAGAGGCTGCAAAGTGTCGCCGTCAACTATCTCGAAGTACTCGACCCTTAACGGTTGAACGAGATTCAATGCGGCGATACACCATAGCTCAGTCTCTTTAACACTTCGTTTTGCGGCTGCAAAGATACAACTATCTTTTAATATATGCGAAATAAGAGGAGCAATTTGTCGCTGTTCGGGCGTCAGTCGGGCGTTGCGGCTGCTTAAAGCCAGTCCGTCGTCCTCGCGCACGATAGGGCAGGGGACAATCTGGACGGACGACCCTAACTGCCGGCACATTTCGCGTATGACGGCAATCTGTTGAAAGTCTTTTTCGCCGAAGAAAGCGCAGTCGGGCTGTACTATGTCGAACAGTTTGCTCACCACTTGCGCTACGCCGTTGAAATGACCTGCCCGGAAAGCGCCCTCCATCACATCGGCGACGGCGCCAAGATGAAAGACGCGAGTATCCGGTTCGGGATACATCTCGGCTTCGGAAGGCGCAAAAACGTAATCGCAGCCGGTCGGCAGCAGCAGTTCGCAGTCGGCCTCGAGAGTACGCGGATAGGCGTGGAGGTCGTTTTTATCGTTGAACTGCGTGGGGTTGACGAAGATGCTGACAACGCAAACGCCGCATTGCTGCTTGCATTGCTCTACGAGGCTGATGTGCCCGCGATGCAGCGCTCCCATTGTGGGGACAAATCCGACGGTCTTTGCAGCCTCTCTTTCGGCGGCGAGCGCGGCCTGTAACTCTTTGATATTCAGAAATATTCTCATTTGATAAAATTAAAAAGTAGTGTAAATTCGACTACAAAGCAACGAAATAAATTGCACTTTTCTTGCATGATGTCCGATTTTTTTAGTACCTTTGCAGCGATTTTAAAGATAAAAGATAAAGCATGGCAGCAAAGAGAATTTTATATATTGCTCAAGAGATTACCCCATATTTGCCTGAGACCTATGTATCCCGAATTTGTAGGGATTTACCGCAGGGCATACAGGAGAGAGGGAAGGAGATACGGACTTTCATGCCCCGGTACGGTAGTGTCAGCGAGCGAAGGAATCAGCTACATGAGGTTATTCGGCTATCCGGCATGAATCTTATAATAAACGATACCGACCATCCGTTGATTATCAAGGTAGCATCGATACAGTCTGCCAGAATGCAGGTATATTTCATTGATAACGAGGACTTTTTCTCACGCAGAGGAATTGTAACGGATGATGACGGCACGGAGTTTACAGATAACGACGAGCGGGCTATATTTTATGTTCGCGGAGTGCTCGAGACGGTGAAGAAGTTACGCTGGATGCCCGACCTGGTGCATTGCCACGGTTGGCTGTCCGCATTGACCCCTGTATATCTCAGGCGCAAATACGGCGACGATCCAAGTCTGTCGAGGGCAAAGATTGTTTACACCGTGTATGACGATCCCTTTGTTAATTCGCTTAGCAAGGACATGTTCATCAAGATGAGGCAGGACGGTATGAGCGACCGCGACCTCACGCTGATAAAGACATCTACCAACCATGAGGCCCTGACATGTCTTGCCATCAAGTATGCAGACGGCGTTATTCAGGGCAATCCTACAATAAATCCCAATGTAGCAGCGTTTATAGAGAAAGAGAACAAGCTCTTCATGCCGTATCAGGATGAAAATGTTTATATGGATACCCATAACGAGTTTTATGACAAATTACTATACCCTAAAAAATAAGAATATGATTAAGGATTTCAGATATATACCGGTAGCCGCTTGCTGCATGATAGCCGCGATAATGCTTGGCTCATGCAATGATGATCTGACGACGGTCGGCACGACTATTCAGCCACCCGCCGACCTGATAACCGTATATACGGATACATTCAGCATGAAGGCCTCTTCGGTGAGGCTTGATTCGGTGTTTGCCAAGACAACGACCTGTATGCTGGGCGAGATACACGACCCCGTATATGGAGCGATGAAAGCCGATTTTCTTTGCCAGTTCTACTGTCAGGAAGATTTCAAGTTCAGTTTCGAGCCATATCAAGGGAAGATTGACTCGATTGCCCTTTTCCTGATGTATCCCGCGTCATCGTGGTACGGCGATTCGCTTACTCCGATGCAGGTTACGGTGTATCCGATAAAGGAAGCGCTCAAGAAAAATTTTTATACTAATGAGAATCCGGAGATTTATTGCGACATGCTAAATCCCTTAGGCTCAAAGGTTTATACCGCGCACGACAATTCCATTTCCGATTCTATCCGTGCAATTACAAATACGTTGGACCTCAACTATTATACGCCTAATGTGCGTATTGACTTACCGGCCTCGCTGGGGCAGAAGTTTTACGACGAAACGGTTAACAATCCGTCCTCGTTTGCCTCTCAATCGGCCTTCAATGCGTTCTTTCCCGGTCTTTACGTTACCACAACCTACGGTAGCGGCAACCTGCTAAGTACGGTCGGCGAATACCTCTTTCTGCGTATCTACTACAATACCGGTCTCAAAGATGTACTCGGTCAGGATTCGCTGGCATTGCGGGTGCAGGATTTTTCGGTAACAAAGGAGGTTGTGCAGATTAATCGCTTCAAAAACAGCAATATAGACGAACTGACAGAGCAGCATCCCGATTACGTCTATTTAAAATCGCCCGCAGGAGTCTGCGCCAAGTTTGTGCTTCCTACAACCGAGATATCGAAGCAGTTGAATATACACGACCGTTATATCAACGGGTTCTCGTTCAACCTGCGTTTCCTGCCTTCCGAAGAATGGAGTTTTGCGCTTTACCAGCCGGAGTATCTGCTGTTGTTGCCGGAAGATTCGGTCAAGACATTTTTCGAGAGCGGTCTGATAGAGGATAACAAGACGTCTTTCATCTCGTATGATTCATCGACCGCTACCACAGCTTCCGGTACATACTACGGACATTCCACATCGACACGTACCTACGCTTTCGGAAATATCAGTTCGCTGCTCAAGGAGCATATTGACAAATCGCCCGATAAAGACTTGAGTATCATAGTTATACCGGTTAATCGCAAATACTCTTCTTCGTCATCGAGTTATTACTCTACGTCCTCGACGGTTTACACGACGGAGATTTCACACAGTCTGACGCTATCGGGCGCAAGGATTCGCACCGAAGAGGAATATATGAAGGTGGTCGTCCTGTCGAGCAAGTTCGAAAATAACTGAATCAGCTGATTTTGTACGCCATGAGGGTGTTGCCGTGTCGGACGTAGAGGACGCCTTTATAGATGACCGGATGTGCCCAGTGCTGGTCTGTACCGAGCGTTACCTTGAACTGTCCCTTGAGGTCGAATTTTTCGGGTGTAGCGCGTACCAGGGCAACCTCGCCCTTGTCGCTGTAGCAGTATAACATTCCATCGGCATAGATGACGTTGCCTACTCCAAAGTCACCGGACTTGTATTTTGTTTCGCCTGTATTCCAGTCCACGCAGTACCAGAAGCGATTGCGCTCGCCCGATCCATAGACGTAATCGCCAACCTTGACGGCTCCGCCCAGTTTGTTGTCCAGCTCATGCGACCATACTTTCTCGAAACTGCGTCCTCCATCGGTGAGCCGTAGCGCCATAGAGCCTAAACCGCCGCCGGTGGTGCTGAAAACCTGACCTTTGTAGTAGATAGGCGTGTTGGGACTGTGTCCGTGAGGATTCTTCTGATCCGTTTCCCAGAGCAATTTGCCGGTAGTGGCGTCGAAAGCGACAAGGCTGCTGTCGATAGCGGTTACAATCAGTTTCATGCCGGCATCGTCGATATATTGCGGCGAACAGTAGGTTGAAGGTTTTTGGATACCTTCGGACGACCAAATCAACTCGCCTGTGTTTTTGTTCAAAGCCACGAAGTTGTTTTTCACGCCTCCGGGGGTCAGATAGATGACGTCGCCGACAATGAGCGGCGATTCGGTCATGCCGAACATCAGATTCAGACCGTCGAAATCGTTCAGGGCGTCTTTCTTCCACACTTCTTTGAGCGTGGTCTGATCAAGGCAGTAGAGCACGCCTCGCCCGCTGAAGATATAGAGCAGTCCGTTGTCAACTGTTACCGTCGAGCGCGAGCCGTTGAAGTTCGCGTTCCACTCCAGTCCGTAAGTTTTTTTGTGCAGTACATTGCCCTGTACATCAAATACATACAGTATGCCTGCGCTATCGGTCATTCCGGTAACGTAAATCTTGTCGTTGGCAGCGGACACGGAGGTGTGCCCTTCACCCAGACCGTCGTAGTGCCAAAGCAGCTGCGGTCCGTCGGCAGGCCATTCCTTGAGCAGACCGGTCTCGTTATAGATTCCATCACGGTTGTCCCCGCGCCACTGGGCAGTCTCCGGCGTCGTTACGCTGCAAGCAGAAAGAAAGCAGCATACTAAAAATACAATTCCTGTTTTCATAAAAATTCGATATTTGAAAGCACAAAATTACATAAAAATATCGAAATTCGCAAACACGAGGGGAAAATTAGAAGGTAGAAGGGGAGGAGAAATTAAAAATTAAGAGAGACAGGTGGAATTAAAGCGTCCTTTGTTCGGCATAGCGCTCGTGGCTGTTGCCCAACTACACATTAAAAAGAGAGGGTAATCTTTTTGGGGGACCCTTTCGGGATTGAAAATGCAGTTTTTCCCGGTCGTATAAATACAGTAAAAATAACAGGGTCAAAACAGATACGGCAACCGGTTTTATTTCCCCTGTCCGGGCTTCCGTTACTTGGGCAATGGTATTTACACTTTTGAATCGCATCAGTTTCTTGAGATTGTATGCCGTACACGCCAAAAGCACATGTTTACGTGCCAATCCGAT
>JAITPL010000183.1 GCA_031289445.1 Tannerella sp. | reverse complement strand
GATGAGGCTTTGGAGATAGTTTTTTCGTACAGGCCGCGCACGCTGCTCGACGTTGGAGGCAACACAGGTCGGTGGGCGCAGCGTTGCGTCGATTACAACGAGGACGTCAGGGTTACAATCCTCGACCTCCCGCAGCAGATAGCGCTTATGAATCTGCAGATAGAGGGAAGCCGGAATGCAGAGCGCATTTTCGGTCTGGGAGCCGATCTGCTTGATGCGAAGACGCCGTTTCCGAGCGGTTTCGACGCTATATGGATGAGTCAGTTCCTCGACTGCTTTGCCGAGGCCGAAATAACAAGCATTATAAGCCGCGCGGCCGCTTCTATGGATGCCGATTCGCTACTTTTCGTGATGGAAACGCTCTGGGATCGCCAGCCTAACGACATTGCCGCGTTCTGCCTGACGCAAATAAGCCTCTACTTCGCTGTGATGGCTAACGGCAACAGCAAGATGTATCACTCCGAAGATATGATTCGCTGCATCGAAGCCGGCGGCCTGAGAGTAGAAAGGATTTACGACAGCCTGCGCAGCGGACACTCAATATTAGTTTGTAAGAAGCAACCCTGAAGAGATGAAGCCCGAAGATTTCGACATACTCGACTTGCTGCCCCAGCGTCCGCCGTTCATAATGGTTGACGGTCTGTTACACTATGACCCTGTCGTAACCCGCACGCGCTTTGCGGTTAAGGCCGGCAATCCGTTCTGTAGCGCTGAAGGCTTGATGGAAGAAAGCGGTCTGATAGAGAACATTGCCCAGACCTGCGCCGCGCGAATGGGCTACAAGGAGAAAACCGAGCCGCAACGCGACGGAATGATACGCATAGGTTTTATAGGAATGATCAAGACTATGAACATCTATCGCCGTCCGCTTGTGGGCGAGACCCTCGAAACTACAATCGAGATACGCGAAGAGGTGTTTAATACCACGCTTGTGGATACGCGGGTAGAATCTGCCGACGACGGCGAAACGCTTGCCGACTGTGAAATGAAAATTTATCTTACCGATGAGACAATCAAGGATAGCAAGAAAAATTGACGGACGCTTCGGCGAATCTGATGCGAAAGAGCTGCGGGCATCAAAGGAAATAGAAGTGCGCTTCAGCGAGGTTGACGCGATGAACATTGTCTGGCACGGCTCTTATGCGCTGTATTTCGAGGATGCGCGGGAGGAGTTCGGGCGTGTTTTCGGGCTTAGTTACCGGCTGTACATCGAGCACCGGACGCCCGCGCCGCTTGTCAAGCTCAATTTCAGGTATATCAAGCCGCTCTTGCACGGTCAGCGTGCCCGTGTGGACATTATCTATCGCAACACTCCGGCCGCCAAGATATGTTTCGACTACGAGATTCACCTCGCCGACGACGACAGCCTTATCGCCACCGGCTCATCTACGCAGGTCTTTATCGACAGCGACCACAATCTTATATGGACTAACCCTCCGTTCTACGAAGAATGGAAAAAACAACATAATCTGCCATGACTGCTATAATCGCCGACAATATCGTTTCGGGACTTGGCTTCACTACGGCCGAGAATTTTTCCTATGTAAAGGAGGGACGCAGCGCCTTGCGGCTCTTTACTGACCGCTTCGGCCTGCAAGAGCCTTTTATGGCTTCCGAAATAGATGAAGAACGTTTGGAAGTTGCCTTCGAAAAGGTCTGTGATGATTTTCCCGATTTCAATGCCGGTGCCTTTGAAGGAAATATAAGCCGCAGCCAAAGTAACAGCCGCAGCACAGTCAAAAACTATTCCAAGATGGAAAAGGCCTGCATAGTATCGGTCTGGGACGCTGTCAGGAAAAGGCGCGAGGTACTTACAGGCGAAACCGTATTTGTCTTTTCGACCACCAAGGGCAACATATTCCGCCTCGACGACGCGGTTAACAAAGACTTCGAGCACGACAAGGTCTCTCTCAGCAAAAGCGCGGAGAGAATAAGTTCGTTTTTCAATCTTCGGAGCACGCCGATAACCGTATCTACAGCCTGCATTTCGGGTGCGTCGGCGCTTTTGGCGGCACAGCGCGAGTTGCGTTCAAGGTGCAATGATTTTGCTATCGTGGTAGGCGCGGACATGCTGTCGAAGTTCATTGTCAGCGGATTCCAGTCGTTCCGGGCCTTGTCAGCCGAGATGTGCAGGCCTTTCGACGCCGGACGTTCGGGGCTTAATATCGGTGAGGCCGTTGCAACCATAATACTCAAGGAAAAGCGCCGGACACGTTTTAATGATGCCCCCAGCGACCTTGTAACCGGAGATATTATCCTTGATTGCGGGGCTGTGCGTAACGACGCCAACCATATTTCCGGCCCTTCGCGCACCGGTGAAGGCTCTTACCTTGCCCTTCGCGAGGTGTTGGGCGATATCCGGATGGAGGAAATCGCCTTCGTCAATGCTCACGGCACGGCTACACCCTACAACGACGAAATGGAGGCCGTTGCATTGACCCGCGCAGGCTTGCAGGATGTGCCGGTGAACAGTCTGAAAGGCTATTACGGCCATACGCTCGGCGCGGCGGGCATTCTGGAATCAATTATCTCGGTGCAGGCTTTCAGGGAAGAGATGATTTTGCCGACGATGGGTTACGAAACTCACGGCGTCGAGTTGCCGCTCAATGTCGTCGCGCAAACGGAGGCTTGCCGCAAACCGTACTTCATCAAGATGCTGTCGGGATTTGGCGGGTGCAATGTAGCATTAAGGTTTTCGAAATATGTTAAAGGCCACCGCGAGAGCACGGAGCAACGAGATGCACGAAAATCGCGGCAGCTGATTAGTTATGTCAAATCATGTTGCAGAATAAGGAACGGCGAGGTCAGGCTCGACGGAAAGAAGATATTCGGCTCGACGGAAAGCGCAACGGAAAGCCCGACGGAAGGCTCGACGGAGAGCACACCTTTGGAGTTCCTGACGGCGATATACGAACATCTGGGGATTGATTACCGCAAGTTTTTCAAGATGGACATGCTCTCGAAACTTGGTTTCCTTGCTTCCGAGCTTGTGCTGCGAAATATCGACCGCGATAGCCCCAAGCACGACATGGCCATAGCGCTCTTTAACACTCATTCGTCTCTCGAAGCCGACAGCAACTTCGTGCGCACCGTCAAGGACGCCGACAACTACTTTCCCTCGCCTTCCGAGTTTGTCTATACGCTGCCCAACATCGTAATCGGCGAGATAGCGTTGCGCAACAAGATACACGGCGAGACGGTTTTCTATTGCTCTCGAAGTCTCGCTTACATCAACATACCGGATATTGCGGGAAATTTGATTAACTTTGTGGGCATGAATCGCGTGTTAACGGGATGGGTTGACGTCGATCCGATAAATAACAATATAGACTGTTTGATGTTGCTGGTAGAGACCGGCAAAGAAGCTGCGAACAAGGCGGCGGTAGTGGCAAAGGCCAGGAAAAAGACTGTAGCTGCGGTCGATAAAGAGGCAGAGAAGCCCGAAGATTTCTTTTTAAGGAAAGGGCAGCGTATCCAGTTGACGACAAGTAATATCCGGTCATTATATTTCGAAAAATAAGGCGCCGGAAAGAAGGAGAATATCAATTTTTAATAATATACATTATGGAACAATTAATTTTAGAACTCAAGGAAGAAGTCATCAAAGTATTAAACCTCGAAGGCCTTACGGCGGACGACATTGCCGACGACGGACTGCTCTTCGGCGAAGGTCTGGGGCTTGATTCTATCGACGCGCTTGAGCTGATTGTGCTGTTGGAGAAGAACTACGGCATCAAGCTCAAGGACCCCTCGCAGGGCAAGGATATATTCAAGTCGGTGCGCACGATGGCGGAGTATGTGCAGGCGAATAGAACAAAGTAACCGGCGCCAAGGCAAGTTATGAAGACGGAAATCTATATTACCGGAGCCGGTGCGGCGTCGGCCATTGGCATGAACAGGCAACAGACTCTCGACGCCCTTATCAACGGACGTTCGGGCGTCGAGGCGGTACGCTATCTGCAAACCGCGCACTCGGAGTTGCCTGTCGGCGAAGTCAAACGCAGTAACGACGAACTGCGCGAGATGCTTGATATACCTCCTTCGGAAGCGTTTATCCGCTCTTCGCTGCTTGCCATTCCCGCCGTGCGCGAGGCGATGGCTCAGGCAAGGCTCGAAACGGGTGTGCCGGTGCGAGTGGCTTTCCTCTCCGGCATCACGGTAGGCGGTATGGATCAGTCGGAGAGGCGCTATAACGATTTTCTGACCAACAACAGCGAAAATGCCTACATCCGCCTTAGCGACTGCGGTGCATGCACTGAACAGATAGCCGACTATATCGGCGGCTTCCATTCGGTTTCCACTATCGTAACCGCCTGCTCGTCGTCGGCCAACACTCTGATGCTCGGCGCCGACATGATACGCACCGGAAGAGCCGACATAGTAGTAGCCGGCGGCACAGAATGCCTGTCGCGCTATCACGTCAACGGTTTCAACACCCTTATGATTCTCGACCGCGAGGTCTGCAAACCCTTTGACCGCGACCGCGCGGGAATCAACCTCGGTGAAGGCGCCGGTTATGTAGTTCTCGAAACCGCGGCTACGGCGTCCAAGCGCGACGTTCTCCCTCTGGCCCGGCTCAGCGGCTACAGCAATGTCTGCGACGCTTATCACCCGACAGCCTCTTCACCCGATGGAATCGGCGCATATCTTGCCATGCGGGGCGCGATAGAGGATGCCGGTTTGAAACCCGAAGATATTGATTACGTCAATGCGCACGGCACCGGCACGCCCAACAACGACCTCACCGAAGGACTGGCGGCCATGCGTCTCTTCACCGACGGCGTTCCCCCGCTCTCAAGCATCAAGGCTTTCACCGGACACACCACCAGCGCGGCAGGAGGCTTCGAGGCCGTCGTCGCCCTGCTTGCCATCGAGCACAACTTCCTGCCGGTAAACCTTAACTTCCGCCGTCGCATCGAAGAACACAACTTTTCTCCGGTCACCGACCCCTCCCCACCCCATCCGGTACGGCATGTACTGTCCAACTCCTTCGGTTTCGGAGGCAATGATTCATCCATCGTAATCTCCAAAATATAATGGACATATTACAGCAATTTATCAGTGAGCATCTCGAAGACGACCCTCTGGTTCTATCGCTTCAATCCTCTCTTTATCCGGAGATTGACGTTCGTTGGGCGGCGACACTGATTGCCGCAAGGCAAAAGCTCAAGGACAAAGTGCCCGCATGGTACGCCGACTTGAGGTTGATGATCCCCCTCTCGACGGTTGCCGAACAATGCTCTTCAGCCTTTACAGCCGCCTACAAGCAAGATCTGGTAAATGAAGCGGACTGCGTGTGCGACCTTACCGGCGGCTTGGGCATTGATGCGGCGAGCTTTGCAAGCATAGCCCGAAAGGTCATTTATATAGACTGCGTCGCCGACTATTGCGAGGCTGCGAAGTACAATTTCGAGACCCTTGGAATATCCAATATAGATATCATCTACGAAAATGCGGTAGAACTCGTTTCCGGCGACGATCCCCGCATTGAGGAAGCAAGCGTATTCTACATCGACCCCTCGCGACGCGACAGATTTGGGCGACGCCTGTACGCCATCACCGACTGCGAGCCTGACTTGACCCTGCTTTGGGAACGTCTGCGGGCAAAAGCTCCCTGCGTCATAGCCAAACTGTCGCCAATGCTCGACATTAGCATGGTGACGAGCCAGTTGTCGGCAATCACCGAGATACATATCCTGGCGGTACGGAACGAGTGCAAGGAG
>JAITPL010000186.1 GCA_031289445.1 Tannerella sp. | reverse complement strand
ACATTCGTCAATTGGCAAACGACATTCGTCAATTGGCAAACGACATTCCACGATTGGCAAACGACATTCCACGATTGGCAAACGACATTCGTCAATTGGCAAACGACAATTCACGATTGGAACATTCCAATTCATGTAAATACATGTTTTTTTGATTATCAAACACAGGGTTTTACCGGTGAGCCGGCAAAACCGGTAAAATAAAACCGGTTTTACAGGGGATGGCGCCTGTGACAGGTTTGGACATGGAGAGGTCTTGGGTAAAGATGTGGAACAGGTTATCCCGCCACCTAAAAGCGCAGTGATACAAAAAGGTAAGAGGGGCAGTCCCCTGCCGGATTATTTGATACAGCGGAATGAAGCGGTGGAACACATTAATTTGCGCGGTTCCAAATCATGGAAACAGGCACACGGCTATCATCGGAGAAGTCTCAATGAAGCGCTCATGTTTAGATATCAAACTGTTTTTGGCAGCGTCTTAAATGCAAGAATAATGGAAAATCAAAAGACGGAAGTTGACTTGAAGTGTTCAATACCGAATAAATTCGCAGGGACAGGTATGCCCGATTCCTGCAAAGTTAATTGAAAATTCAAGCAACGGTACTATGGGATAGGTTTTATCCATAGTACCGTTGCAACAAAGTCATTCACAATTCATAATTCACATTTATTCCTTCATTTCCTCGATGCTGGGATAAATTCTTTTGAATTCTTCTTCGGATAATTCCGTCGAGCGTTCGGCGCCTTTCAGATACGATTTTTTCCTGTCGAATTTTGATTTCAGATTCTTGCGAAGCTCGCGATTTTCCTTGTCGCGACGAATCATGTCCAATACGTGTCCTGCAAAGCTCATAACTACAATGTTTTAAATGTTTCTATCAATCGTTTGAGAGTTAATACGTCAGAGTCCTGCTTGAGGTCTGCCTGCGTATCGTAATAGTTTTTCAGGAAACCGTCGGCGCCCGACCATACGGTTTCGATTATTCCCTGAAAATGTTGCGACATCTGCCGCGTAGAACTTTTGCGCCAACGCAGCATGTCGTTGACTTGCTCGACGGCTACATCCGGTTTGCGCCACGGACAAGTCGCCACATCGAAGCCTTTCATGGCAAAATAAACAGCTGTCTGGTCGGGACGCTCATAATGCCAGTCGCAGATAAAAACGTCCTTGGGTATCATGTCGATAGCGCGATGCGTGTCGTTGCCGCTCGCTTCCCAGACGCCTATGCCTGTAGCGTTGCCGTCGATAAGGCGGTCGCCCCATATCATCAGCCGCTTGCCGTTCTCGGCCAGATGATTGTGTATCCGCGTAACCTCGCCCGCAAAAAGCTCCGACTTGTCGCGACCCTTGCAGCGTGGACACTTATCGTCGCCGATGTAAAAGACCTCGTCCATACCGGCATGAAACAAATCCGTCTCGAAAACCTCCGTTATCTCGTCAACAAGCGCAAAAACAATCTTATGCACAGACGGATGCAGCGGACAGTAACTCTTGCAGTACAGTCCGTCGGGGTTAGGCCAACCGGTATAGTCCTCGGTCTTGACGTGCGGCGTCTCGTCAAATTCGGGATACACGCGCAACAGGTTACCTGTCTGTTTAGCCCACGACTGATGACCGAGCAGGTTGATTTGCGGCACGATGCGTATGCGATACTTGAGGCAGACGTCCACAATCTTCTTGATATCCGCCTCTGTCAGGGGATTGGGGTCGCGCAGTTCGGGATGCGACTTGTAATCATAGTTCCAGTCTATCCTCAAAATCAACAGATTGAAATGCGCCGGCCCCAACTCTTCATTTACAAACTTGGTGAAAAGGTCAATGTTTTTGGCTGAGGGCGCGGCAATAGCCAACCCGCGCACCGACATGAGGGAGTCGATACGCTTCTGTCCCGATGCGGCATTTGCCCAGATTGCAATTAAAACAACTATACAAATTTTCTTCATAATGAATTTATTTTTCATACAAAAGTACATTAAAATATTGAGATTTACAAGTGCGAGGAATGGAAAAAGTTTTTTCTACAGAGGAAAATCGGCTTTCAATCTTTCGAGTAGCATAAGCAGGGCGGCGCTCACTGCACGCTGTATGTTTTGGTCGCGGAGGGTGGTGAAATAAAACTCTTGAGAGATGACCGTATCCCTATTGGCTACGGCTATCCAAACCGTGCCGACAGGTTTTTCATTACTGCCTCCACCGGGGCCTGCTATGCCGGATGTGGCAAGGGCATAATCGCAGCCTGTCACCGTTAATGCGCCTTGCGCCATCTGCTCTACCACTTGGCGACTGACAGCTCCGTACTTCTGCAAATCGCTTTCTGCAACATGCAGCACATTTTTTTTAACATCGTTGGAGTATGCCACCACGCTGCCGCGAAAATAATCCGAGCTGCCGGGAACGGATGTAAGCAGCGCGGCTATAGCGCCTCCGGTACAACTCTCGGCCGTGCCCAAAGTCAGTCCGCACCTGCGAAGCTTTTCACCTACTACGATCTCCAAACCGGTATCTTCTTCGGCGATAATGTTGCTTCCGAGTATCTGCGAAAGTTGTTTCTGCAAGCCCTCAACAAGTTCTTCGGCCAAGCGTTCTTCCTTGCAATAAGCAGAGAGGCGGAGGCGGATGATACCAGGCTGGGGCAGATAAGCCAGTTTGACGCTATCGGGCAAATTATCCTCAAACGAAGCCAGAGACTGCGCAAGAGCCGATTCGGTATAACCTGAAACCCAACTTGTCCGGTGCCGTATAAAAATATCCCGATTGAATCTTTTATTCAAACGCGGTATTATCTCGTTTTCCATCAGCCACTTCATTTCAGCCGGCACTCCGGGCAGGGATACAAGCACGACGCCGTCCTGCTCAAACCACGTAGAGGGCGCTGTACCGACAGCGTTTTGAATAACTACAGCCTTGTCGGGCACAAGCGCCTGCAGGCGTGTCAGCTCGTTCATCTTACGACCCTTGCGGCCAAAAATATTTTCTATATTGGCATAGACCTCGTCCGAAAATTGCAGGGAGCAATCGAAATAGCTGCAAAGGGAACGTAGAGTAATATCGTCGCGCGTAGGGCCAAGTCCGCCGGTCAACAGTACTGTCTGCACGCGACTTCGAGCTTCGCCGACAGCATGCAGAATATCTTCTTCCACATCGCCTACCGTTACTTTTCGCACAACCTTAAATCCGCTGTCATTAAGCGCCTTAGCCATCCAGGCCGAGTTGGTATCGACAACCTGCCCTATCAGAAGCTCGTCGCCTATAGTAATAATTTCGACATTCATTATTGACCGTTTAGAGATTTCAAATAACGGAAAACCATTCGCAGTTTGCCGTAGCTGTATTTACCGCCGCCCCGCTCGTAAACCTCCTTAAATGCAGGCTTTTCGAGGTGCAGTAACGGGCGTACAAGTCCGGATATTTCCGCGAGTTCATCCTTTTCAAGTAATTGGTCTATCCTTATTTCCGTACCGAGAAATTCCGAAAGATGTTCTTCGACAGTGCTGACGGCAAGGGAGCGTTGCGCCGCTACTTCCTTTATCGGAAGACCCGAATTGAACAGTGCAAGCGACAAAGCGCGGGTATCAATTTTGGGCGCTTTTTCTCCCGGCGTCTTCTTCGTTTTGAGTTTATATGAGGATGAAAGCTGTACGGATTGAGGCTCATCGACAGCCGTTTGGGGCAGGGAGACAACTTCCAAATCCTCGGCCAGCGGAACATTGTTATATCGCACGCGCTTCATATTTTCGAGAAACAGATGAACATCGCTTTCAAGGTCTGCGAGATGCTTGTAAAAAGTACGCGCACGCTTGATTTGACGCATCTTTGAAGTATAAATGCGCAAGGGCGACAGAATCTTGTCGGTAACGTTCTCGTGAAAATAAACAATAGCCTTGCGGCAACGCTCGCGTATAGCGCTGATATCGCCGGTGAGAGCCTCCTGAGCCAGAAGCGCTTTCAACTGCCCGCTAAATTTCCCGCTCACCTCGTCCATCTCGCGCACCGACTTGCGAAACGTTTCGAGCAGGCCGCGTCCGGCGTCATACTCCTCCGAAACCTTGTCCTCAAGCAGTTTTTCCAACTCCCATAAAAACGTAAACATCGGCTTCCAGTCGAAATACAGCAGTAGCCGCTCGCGCCAGAACTTGCGTTTGCCGTCTTCAAGTATGCCCCGCAACTCGTCGATAGCCTTTTCAGACCTGCTAAAATCAATAGCATGGGGGTCGGTCATAATGCTGTCGGGGGCGACAGGCGTTTTCAGCACTATTCCTTCGAGACAAGTGCAGCGGCTCAGCGCCACATAAGCCTGACCGGGCGCAAACGACGAACCTATATCAATAATCGCCTTTTCGAAAGTCAATCCCTGACTTTTATGTATCGTTACCGCCCAAGCCAGCCGCAGCGGATACTGCGTGTATGCGCCTATCTCTTCCTCGTCCATAACGCCTGTTTCCTTGTTGAGCGAGTAGCGGAAATTCTTCCATATATCTTGCGTAACGGTTATCACGTCGCCTTCGGGCATACGCACCTCGACGCGGTCGCCGAAGATACCGCTGACAATCGCTATCTTGCCGTTGTAATAGCGTCCTTCGGAGTCGTTGCGGATAAACATTATTTGTGCGCCCTCCTTCATGCTCAGTTGCAGGTCGGTCGGCAAGGCGTATTCGGGAAAATCACCCTCAACCTTGCCCGACAGTTTGTATTCCCTTGAGGACAGTTTGTCCAACTCCTGACGATTGATGCGGTCTGCCTTGTAGTTATGCGTAGTCAGGGTGATATATTTATCCGCAGCCGAAGGAGTGAAGTTAGGCAGGAAACGAGAATTTAATGCTTTAAAATCACTGTCTGTCAAACAATTATTGCGCACATTGTTAAGCAGGTCGATAAACGACTGTTCGCTTTGGCGATAGACTTTTTTCAGGGCGAGATACACCGGTTGCGTCTTGCCAAAAGCCTGTGAATGAAAGAAAAACGAACTTTTATAATAAGGTTTCAACATCTCCCATTCTTCGTCCTTGACAACCGGCGGCAACTGAAACATGTCGCCGATATACAATATCTGCACTCCTCCGAAAGGTTTATAAGTACGCCGTATTTTTTGCAATGTACTGTCGATAGCGTCAAGAATATCTGCCCGCAGCATACTCACTTCGTCGATAATAAGCAGTTCCAGCCGGCGTAGCAAATCAAGTTTGGCCTTACTGAAACTGTATGGTTTTTTTTGTGAGCGGAAGCCCGGCACGAAAGGCTCAAGCGGCAGTTGAAAGAGCGAATGAAGCGTTACGCCTCCCGCATTGACAGCTGCCACACCGGTAGGCGCCGCCACTACCGCCACCTTATGCGTATGTTCGCGGATATAGCGCAGGAAAGTCGTCTTGCCTGTTCCTGCCTTACCGGTCAGGAAAAGATGCTCCGAGGTCTCATTGACAAACATTGTCGCCATCTCGAAAACTTCATTGTTTTCGTCTGCTATAAAACTCATATCTTATTAATTTAATGAGACAAAAGTAGTAATAATATTTTAATAAATGGCAACCGTCGGGAAAATACCGGCCGAATTACTCGAATAGTCGCTGCAAACTGTTATGAACAAATTATTTATGACTATTTGAATACTTCTTTGACGGCTTCCAGAAAACCGTATTGATATTCGGTATCCGGTTCGAGATAGCTGCCCTCGGCCCATTCGTTCCACGCATTGACGGTAATCAATGGGGTCTGTTGAGGATGGGCATCGACATATTCTTTTGCTTTCAGCAGGAATTGTTTGAATTGATCGGGAGTAGCGTCCTGCACACAGGGATATGTCCCTTCAGGGAAACGCGGATTGGGATCCCAACTGATGGAAACATGCGGATAATACGGCAGGGTGAACGCCTTGTCAAAATCGGGATATTGTGCCTGCGCCTTTTCGCCCCACGCAAGATACGGTTGGCCGGTAGGCACATAATGACACCATTGATAGTGCGTAAGGCTCTCGAATCCAAGTTTTTGCATCAGCGTGTTCTCCGTTTGATGCTTATCGCCCGGAGTTGCGGCAAGGCTTTCGGGTAATATAGTCCACAAAATAGCCTGTATATGAACGCCCGGCAATCCGGCTGCGACGCATTTCTTGCGGAAAGCGTCGAGAGCCTCTCGAGCTGCCTGTTCGCCGCCAATGCCATTGATAAACGTGCTTACCTCATAAATGGCAAATACCGGCTTGCCGTCTATCCTGTAGTAGTTGGGGCGCGAAAAATAATCCTTTATCACGTGGTCTGTCAGGCGGTCGAATATCTCACGGCTAACGCCACCTTCCCAATAAATCTTGTTTTTATCCGGGTTGGTATAGTCGAGGTAGGAGTTATGTGTATGATTAGCCCACATAAGGTAAAAGTTCATTTCTTCATTATTTTTAGCCTTCAGGAAGCCCTTGTTAAGCACGTCTTCAAGGAAAGGGCGGTCGTCGTACCAATACCAGTCGAAAATAAAGGTATTGACGCCGTAGTCAAGAGCTGTAGCGATGATTTTCTCTTGCATTTCGGGAGCTGACTCGTCGAAATAGCCCCACAGCGGTTCGCGTGGTTGCCGATGACCTTCAAACTTGGGTTTGGCGTTGTAAATAGCCTCCCATTCGCCCTTTCCGTCATGGAAAACGCCCATATCCCCAAAACGAGGCTCGTTGAAATAGGCAGGCCAGATATATGCCGCCACATCGTAATGCTGTTTCGCTTTGTCCGACTTCTTCTGAGGGTTGCAAGCCCCCAAAACCATCGACACAAGTACTAAATAAACAAATCCAATATTTCTCATATAATAACAATTTTGCCGCAAAGGTAATACTTTTTTAGCAAACAGAGTGGATTTCGCATGATGATGGATTGATTAGAAGACATGTCTCGAAGACATTCCAAGTCTGCGAGACTTGGAATGTCTGCCAATAATGCTATTTCCCGGTGACTTTTCCTTAAATTGACTACGTTGGGCTGTTGTGCGATGTGCTCTACTCCGGAGAAACTAAAAGTCCTCCGTGCCTGAAAATTCAATTTATTTTGTACCTTTGGCTACTTTTAATAAAGATATTTATGAAGATAATTTTTGCTTTTATATTGATAATAAGTGCGTTATGTTCAACGATTGGGGTGAAGGCGCAGACTTATGAAGATATGTTGAAAAGGAGTTACGAGTATGCCGATTCAGGCGCTTTACCGGCGGCAGAGGAAAGTCTGAAGGCGGCGATGCGGCTTGAGCCGGCCAACAAATTCAACTTCGCGCTGCTGACCAATCTCGGCACAATACAACGTCGTCAAGGCAAGTTTGAAGATGCTGAAGTGTCATATTCGGCAGCCCTCAGTCAGCGTCCCGAAGATGCTTTGATACTGTTAAACCGCGCCGAGCTTTATACCGAGATGAATGAGATTTTCAAGGCTCTGGCTGACTATAACAAGCTGCTGGAAAAATATCCCCTGCACGAACAGGCGCTCTACGACCGGGGATTGCTCTACATCAACACCGGAGACCACGAATTAGCCCAAGCCGATTTCAACCTTATAATAGAGAAATACAAGGATACGTTTTTAGGCCGCTTCGGATATGCCATTCTCGAAATGGCGCGTGGCAACTATGACGAGAGCGAAGTCATCTTCAACTACCTTGCCGACAAGGTGCCGGATAACGCAAGACTGCTCGAAGAACGCGCCGAGTTGTATTATCTGATGAAACGCAACAGGCTTGCCTTGACGGACATAAACAAGGTATTTGCAGCCGTCAAGGAGCCTACGGCCGAGATGTACATGCTGCGCGGGCGGATAAAACTTGCGCAGTACGAGAAAGAATCCGCTGCCGTCGATTTCAAAACGGCAGGCGAGCTTGGTTACGACAAAGAAACTGTCGAACGCTGTATCAAAGAATCGTTCTGATATAATTGACTATTTTTGCGACATAATGCAGGAAACGAAGAAGTACATTTTCAACAGTCTGAAAGATATTTATCCGGAGGATGAGATTCGCAGCTTCATCCGTGTGATATTATCGTCTATATGCGGGATGCCGTACAGTCGTCAGGTATTGAACAGGGAGGCTCTACTGCCTGCCGTCGCAAAGGAAGCGATACACCGGACAGTCGAGAGGCTTAAAACAATGGAGCCTTTGCAGTATGTGCTTGGAGAGACGGAGTTCTACAGCCTGCCCTTCAAGGTTGACGCTACTGTTCTTATACCCCGCCCCGAGACCGAAGAATTGGTCGATATGATTATCAAATCGTCGCAAGCAAGCCGCAAGCATGTTTCAATCCTTGATATAGGCACAGGTAGCGGCTGCATCGCCGTCACGCTTGCCAAGCATATATTAAATGCCGGGGTAACAGCCATTGACGTCTCGGAAGCCGCACTTGCTACCGCCCGCAAAAATGCTGTTCTGAACAATGTTGATATAGACTTCGCTAACGCAGATATTTTGCAAACCGGGGCCATGCTCGCGGCGTTCTCAAGCGGTTTCGACATTATTGTCAGCAATCCGCCATACGTTTGCGAAAGCGAGAAGGCAGCCATGACGGCTAACGTTCTTGATTATGAGCCTCACGGGGCGCTGTTTGTTCCTGACGCCAAACCCCTGCTTTATTACCGTTCGATTGCCGACTTTGCCCTCCAAAGACTGTCGCCGGACGGACGCCTTTTTCTCGAAATCAATCCGCTGCATAGCGCCGGGACGGTCGATTTACTTGCAGGGAAAGGATTTACGGACATAAAAGTTCATCTTGACCTGTCAGGGAAAAACAGGTTTATAACCGCAAAACTCTGCAAAGAGTTATTGTCCGCAATGGATTGTATTGTCAGGGAAAAACAGGATAGACTATGAAGAGTGAAGCAGAGGTTTTAGCCGCACTGGCAGCTTATTGTTCGCAGGCTGAAAGATGCCTGTTCGACCTGCGCCGCAAGATTCGCGACGCCGGTCTGTCGCCGGACGCCGGGAAACGGATTATACGGAGGCTATCGGATGAAAAGTTCGTTGATGAAAGCCGTTTCGTCCGCGCTTTCGTAAACGACAAGTTTCGCTTCAATCACTGGGGACGAATCAAAATCGCTTACGAGTTGAAAATTAGGGACATCAAACCCGCCATCTATGAGGATGCGATAAGCGGTATCGACGACGAGGAATACATGTCCGTACTGCGTAATTTGTTAGTCGGCAAGCGACGCACGGTCAAAAGCAGCTCGCCGCAAGACCTGTTCGCCAAGCTGATGCGGTTTGCTTCATCACGGGGTTTCGAGACGCCTCTCATCGTCAAGACACTGAAGATAATGATTAAAAACGTTGATTATGATTAAATTGCTGAAGTATTTGTTCGCCCTGTTCTATCCCGAATTATGTCTTAACTGCAAAAAAATATTAGTGGAGGGCGAGAAGTTTGTCTGCCTCGACTGCTTCTGCGACCTACCCACAACCGATTATCACCTATACAAAGCCAATAATGCAAGGATTTTATTATCAGGATATTCACAGCTCAATGAAGTAACGGCCTATTTGTATTTCGAGAAGGAGGGGGTAACGCAAAAACTTGTTCACGCGCTAAAATATTACGGCAACAAATCGCTGGCCGTGTATCTTGGCAACATAGCCGCTACCGAGCTTAAAAATGCGGGTTATTTCGCTTCTATCGACACTATCATCCCTGTCCCCCTCCATCCAAAGAGAGAGCGCAAACGCGGATACAACCAGTCGGCCTGTATAGCGCAAGGCATGGCGGCGGTCTATGGTTGCAGTGTTGAAACGGAAGCAGTGCGCCGTGTTGTCAACACCAAAACTCAAACCCGCAAGAATGCTTATGACCGCCGCCTCAACGTCGAAAATATCTTTATGGCGACCGCCATCGAAGCGCTCAGCGGCAAGCACGTACTGTTGATAGACGACGTAATGACTACCGGCTCTACTATCTCGGCCTGCGTCGATGCCCTTGTTGCCGTTCCCAACATCACCATCAGCATTTTTGCATTGTCAATCGCGGGACAAAGATAGAAGGTAGAAAGTAGAAGTTAGAAATTAGAAGGTAGGGTTAAAGCTTTTTTTGAGGCGCTATTATTTTGCGAAATAAATTGTTTGCAGAGGCTGCCCGAAAGGGCAGTATTTTCATAACCGCAGGTAAGGCGTAAGCCGCAACCTGCGGGAGCAAACGCTCTTCATACCTCTGCCCGAAGGGGCAAAACTTATTAACTGCGGTAACATAGAATTAATACGGTACATCCCCGACGGAGATTCATATCAATAGAAAACGGAATCACCCGCACCCTGTTACCCATCGGGGCACTAATCATTAATCACTAATCATTAATCACTAATCACTTTTTGATCGCGTTCTTTTTGAAGTCGGAAGGCGACAGGCCGGTTGTTTTTTTGAACACGCGATAAAAAATTGTCCGGTCGTTGAATCCCGATTCATAAGCGAGGCTGTCAATGGAAAGATTCGCGTATTTGGCGTCCGACAGGATATGTATAGCCTCTTTTATACGGTATTCGTTGACGTAGGCTTTGAAATGTTTACCGGTGCAACGGTTGATGGCTTTTGAGATGTAATTCTGGATATGACCGGTTTTTTCCGCGAGCATTTCAAGCGAAAGATTACTGTCCTTGTAAAGCCCTCCGGCTATCAGTATCTCTATTTCGCCCATAATCATACTGTCCGAGGTATCCGGAAGAGCCGGCGCTGTTTTTTCTCCGGCGTCTTCCGGCAGAGCGTCTTCCATATTCGCCGTATTCGCCATGTCCGCCGTATCCGCCATGCCCGCCATGTTCGCCGCCACGTTCTCCGTATCCTCCGCCATGCCCGCCATATCCGCCATGCCCGTCGTATTCTCCGCCACGTTCGCTATGTCCGCCTCCATATCCTCCATGTCCCCTGCATTCGCCGCCGAAACCGTGACGACATTTGCCCATTGCTGGTTTTTGCGGACGAGTTCGCGGTTTTTCCGCACGATTTTCCGGCTGTAATATATCCATATTCCCAGTGCAAGGGCTAATAAAAGGCATCCGCCGAAGGTAAAGAGGTTGCGCGTCTTGTGCATTTGAATCTGTTTGTCGCGCAGTTCCTTTTCCGTTTCAAACGTTTCCTGCTCTGCACGAAGAATTATCAGGGAGCTGGTTGCTTCCCTGCGACTGTTGATAGCCGTTTGCATGGAATCGACGTATAGCTGTGTCTGTTTTATGTCGCCCAAGGTAGAATGGTAGCGATATATCAGGTCGAAAAGTTTTTCCTTGCGAAAATCGAATTGGGGGTATTGCCGCATCAGACTATGGACGGAGTCGATTGTCGTCAGGGTTTGCGCGGTACGGTTTTCGGCAAGGTAACATTCGCCCATGGCGAGGTAAATCTTGAATATATCGTTGGTTCTGTTTTCCTTTTGGGCTTCGGGCAGCCAGCGTTGCAGACGGGGCAGGGCTTCGCTGTAATTGCCGCGACGAACCATATTGCCGGCAATGCCCACAGCCGCTATTATGTCATAAATCGGACGGAAGCGCACGGGATTACGGTCGTCATACAACGAACGGTAATAGTAGTCGGAAGAATCGAGCCGATTGTTTTCGGCATAATATTCGGCAAGAAGCGTTCTCGCCCTCAAATCGGAGCGGTCGGCAAAATGGGTGGGCTTGTCGTGCAGGGCTTTTTTCAGTAAGGGAACAGCGCGTTCGAA
>JAITPL010000176.1 GCA_031289445.1 Tannerella sp. | reverse complement strand
AACTGTTTTGCCGGATCTTTCAGGATTTCCTTGTCCATCTGTTTCACCAGCGCATGGGCGGCATTGAACACGATACGGTTCATAAACATGAGACTCCAGTACATCTGCATTTCCACGATGAAACACCGTCCGGTACTGTCCTTGCACTTCACATCCACAATGGAATTTTTGCCCAGCGGCGTGTCCGGCACATGCTCCGGCAAGAGGTATTCAATACTTACAATCTGCCTGTCTTCTTCAAACGGCAACAGGCTGTTGAGAAAACTGATACATAATTCCTTATGCTCTCCAAAGATGCGCTTGAAGGCATAGTCGTTTTTGGGGTCTAAATAGCGTGACATATACTTAATGTTTTAAATTTCTACTGCAAATGTACATAAAAATATTGAGATTGACAACTGCAATAGGGTGAAATTAGAAATTAGAAGACTGCTTCGTACCTACCAGTGACGGGAATAGATGTAGAAGTTTGGCCGGCATACCAAGTCTTCGAGACCTGGAATGTCTTCTGAGACCCTCCGTCACTCTTCATCTCTCATTCTCAAGTATTTTTTTCAAGTCATATTCGAATTGATATGAGTTGGCATTGTCATTCAATACCTTGCCTTCGCGGTCTATAAAAATGTAGCGGGGGATACCGATAAACTTGAACAGTTGGCGAAGGTATCTGAAATCGTCCGCGTTCAAACGGTAGGTATTGACAAGCTCCTGCTCGGCAACAAATTTGTTGTAGTTATCCAAAGGCGATTCATCGTCGGCAGTAACGAAGATAAAGTCCACATCTTTGCTATCCCTGTATTTTTCCCTTTGCTCTTTGTTGTTCTTAATGTTGTAAATGCAAGGGCCGCAGGTAGTAGCCCAAAAATCGACGAAAAGAATTTTCCCTTTAAACGGCGCTATCAGCTCTTTGAATATCTTAGCCTCTTTGGTATCCGGGAGTTCGTATGCCACAGGTTTTTCCGGCGGGAAATTCTTTTGGAAAATTCTTTCGGCTTCCGCTTTCAGAAAATCATCCTGAATATGGCTCTTCTGTTGCGACAGAAAGAATTGAGCGTCATTCTTGTCGTCATTCATAAAACGGCCAAACATAAGCTCCATTTCCCTGACTTTTATTACATCATACAAGATGCCGGGGCTCAGTTTCAACTCAAACCGGTAAATGGAATCCATTGCTTCCCATCGCATAAGATTACTCTCTGATGGCCTTTTGATAACGTCTATGTGTTTCTTTTGATAATCGGCGAGGTATTTTGCATGCTGCTTAAATGTATTCATAAAATCACCGGTCAATTTTTTCCGCTCTTCTTCCGTTACATCCGGTAAGGTGAGCTTGACGTTCATAGAGGCCATCGCTTCCAAATAAAGCGAATCTTCCGGCGTCTTGGGCATTTTCAAGTCGTAATACAGGTATCCCAAGAAATCCATATCCGGTTGCATATCATGCCTGTAATTATTAAAACTCGCTTTATTAAACGGAGAAGCAAATTCCAGACGATTGATGAATGTGCCGAAATTAGGTGTTGATATCAAGCGTTTCTCGTTCATCGGAATGTCCTGCAGAAAGTCGTAAAATTCCGGCGGTAACTTCGCGTCTTTGTGTGTATAGCCATAGTTGCTTTCGTATTCAAACAAATAGGTGGCATACATTATTTTGTAGCTGTTTTGCAAAATCACTTTTGTACGTTCCGATAGCGCCTCCGTATCCAAGAGGCGTTTGTAAGTTCCGGTATAGTCCGCCAATAACTCACCGTAAAAGACTTTAAACTCAGCGGGCGTTTTTTTATCATGTTCAGCATACGCTTGTTCGTAAGGCATCTTGGGCAATTTTGCATTGAACGACGTCAACTCCTTGTTGATGGCGGCGCCGACGCCCTCAAACTTAATATCTGTGCATTTGTGCAAGATGTCACTACGTCTGGCTGCGGCCAAAAACTCTTCCCAATCCAGTATCATTGATAAAGTTTGCCCGGGTTCGAGATAACAGGATACACTAAGTTTATTAAACCATACTTCCAAATATACGGGATAATTCATCGGAATAGTTCCTTCAAAACGTCCGTCTTCATGGATTTGTATCACGGCGGGGGAATCTTCCATTGTCAGTTCATTTCCGGCAGAAATCAATCCGGTAGAGAAACCGGCGAGCGGGTCATAGCCTTTGATGTATCCAATCAGGCGGGCAGTATCTTTTTCAAAAAATTCGCCGGCTTCTACATTCATCAGCGTCTTCCGTTTAGCTTTCGCCAATTCGCTTTTTATCCAATCGTTTACTTTGCGAGGAATCGACTCGACACGGATATGCAGGCGCAGTTCAGCTTTGCCCGACTCGACCCTGGAGATATTGTATATCCCCGAAGTTGTAAACTCATACGCGGGATTGACAATCACGCGGTCTTTTGCCGATACGGCCACAGCCGCAAACAAACCGATAAGCAAGAATAAATTTCTCATGACAGTAAAAGGTTTATGTAAATAATACCTTTTCACAATTCTCCGACCGGCGGGATTATATTAAAGCTGACCTGTTTTTGTCCGTTGAATGTTCCTTTGCCGTGGATTGTCAGCAGGGCGGTTCCGGGGGCTTTGTTGTCTTTGTAGGATACTTCGTAGTCTGTGGCAAAGACGAGTTCCGCGCCTTCGTAGAATACTTCCGGAAGCAGTACGACCGGTTTGCCGGCATAGATCTGGTCGGGAATCGCTGCTACGGCGGCTTTTTCGATGTCGGTTTTCAGGTGATGGCGGTTGTGCTCGTTGAAGTAGGTTATTTCCTGATTGAGCCGGGTTATGAACTGACCGGTAAGTGCATCGCCGTTTACGACAGTGTAGGAGTCTATCTGTTCTACTGTCTGGCGATAGTTGGCGTCCACCTGTTTACGGATGTCCTTCACTTTTGCCTTCAGTTTTGCAGCCTGTTCGTTGTTGCGCAGAATAAAGAGCTGCTCGAAACCGGCTTGCGCGGCGGCGAGTTCCGTCAACCACGGGCCGAGATTGAGTGTTGCTATTTCTGTCTTGTAGTTGGAATTGAGGTCGGCAATCAGTATTTTGACGGCGGCCTGTTCTTCTTCGTAGGGTTTGGATTCAATGGCGCCGCGAAACGATTTCAGGCGAATAGCTACCTTCCTGGCGGCTTCCCTGATGTCGGGGTCGAAGTGGTGAAGGGCCGAATCGACGGCGCTGTTGAGGCCGACGATGTCGCGATCCAGCCTCCGGTCGGCTTCGGCAAGCTCTTCGGTGTAGCCGCTTGCCTTGACGGCATCGACAAGCTGGCCTTCGGTATCTACCAAAGCTTTCAGCTTGTTGAGCAGGTCCGTTACCAGGGATGCAACCGACGGAAAGGTGACGAACAGGGCCAGTAACAACAGGAAATACTGATAATGCGCTTCGTTGCGCAGGTAATACAATTGAACTTTTAAAATTTTCATACGACTATATGTTTAAATGTGTAAAAATGAATTCAAAAATCGGTTTCCTAACTGTTCCGAAAGTTAAAAGATGTTTTATTATAGGTTTCCGAATAGTTCCGAAAGTTAAAAAAACTCTTCCGCAAGGTTTCCGAACAGTTCTGAAAGTTAAAAGATGTTTTATTATAGGTTTCCGAATAGTTCTGAAAGTTAAAAAAACTCTTCCGCAAGGTTTCCGAACAGTTCGGAAGGTCAAAAAAACTCTTCCGCAAGGTTTCCGAACAGTTCGGAAGGTCAAAAAAACTCTTCCACAAGGTTTCCGAACAGTTAGGAAGGTCAAAAAAACTCTTCCACAAGGTTTCCGAACAGTTCGGAAAGTAATAAAAACTCCCCCGCAAGGTTTCCGAACAGTTCGGAAAATCTCCCGAACGCTTTCGGGAAGACTTCGTTACTCTGTCAAGATTTCAAAAATCAAGGGGGCTAAATCTCCATTTAGCGCTACAAAGATACGTATTATTTTTTAGATTAATGATAATATGCAGAAAAAATTTTACTGCTTATCCACAATGAGCAAGTTCGAAAATCCGCAGGATCTTCATATCAATAGAAAATGGCATCACCCACACCTTTTTCCACGTCGGGGATTCACGTTGGCAGACATTCCAAGTCTTCAAGACTTGGAATGTCTTCGTAGAAAACAGTAAATTTGTTCTCCCGTGATGCCGTGCCGTAACACTTCTGCCTTCGCCCGGCAAATCCAAATAAATTTCCCTCCTGAAAATCACCCGCAATCTCAATATTTTGTATCTTTGCGCTCAAATAAAACTTACTGTATATGCAAAAGAAACTTTTATTAATCACCTCCGTACTGCTGTTTGCGCTGCTGGAGACCGTGGCCGAAACACCGACCGGTAAAGCGCTTGTGCTTACCGAACGCGGCGGACAGCATGGCAGTTTCACCGACGCGGCAATGCGCTGGCTGGACGGCAATGCCAAAGCGATGAATCTGGAGTTCGTCGAAGTCAACAATACAAAGGCTATCAACGACGATTTTCTGCGCGATTTCAAGTTGATTATCCAGCTGGACTATCCGCCATACACATGGTCAGTGGAGGCGGAACGCGCTTTTGTCCGCTATATCGACGAGGGCAGAGGCGGATGGATTGGCTTTCATCACGCCACGCTTCTGGGCGAGTTCGACGGCTATCCGCTATGGCACTGGTTTTCGGACTTTATGGGCGGAATACGTTTTTCGAACTATATTGCCCGCAAAGCCGACGGCAACGTGAGGGTGGAAGATGCTCAACACCCTGTTATGCGGGGCGTAAGCAGCAGTTTCGTTATTCCCGACGACGAGTGGTACACCTTCGACCGCAACCCCCGCCCCAATGTACACACGCTTGCAAACGTGGACGAAGCAAGCTATCAACCGCCTTCCGACATACTTATGGGCGACCATCCGGTTATCTGGACCAATCCTTTCAAGGCCGCACGCAACGTCTATTTCCTGATGGGACACAGCGGCAAACTGTTTGAGGTAAAGGATTTCACCGCAATGTTCTCGAACGCTATCGCATGGACTGCCGAAACTGCCGCCGAAGCGCGAAATTTTTATGCCGGCAACTATGCTTCAAAACCGCGTTTCAAGGCGCTTGTCTATTACTCCGAGCATGTAGAGGATGCTCATGTGAAGTTTGCGCGACAGGCGGTCGAATTTTTCAGGAAACTGAACTACGGCAATGGATTTATCCTCGAAACGGCTACCGATTTAAGCTCCTATTCCCTGGAACGGCTTATGGAATATGACGTTGTGGTGATGTTGAACGATGCACCGCACGGAGCTGCACAGCGCGAAGCTTTCGAGAAATACATGGAGAACGGCGGCGGATGGATGGGATTCCATGCGGCGGCTTACAACGACCGCAATACCGGCTGGCCATGGCTGGTGAACTTCCTCGGCGGCGGAGTGTTCGACTGCAACAACTGGCCTCCGCAAGCGGTCAAGCTCACAATCGACAATCCCGGGCATCCGGTTACCAAAAACCTGCCGCCCTCGTTTACAGCTCCCGAAAGCGAGTGGTATATGTGGAAGCCGAATCCGCGCAATAATCCCGACGTGGAAGTGTTGCTCACCATATCGCCCGACAACTATCCTCTGGGTATAAAAGACGTTATCGCTTACGGCGACTTTCCGGTCGTCTGGACTAACCGCAAATACCGGATGATCTATCTCAATATGGGGCACGGTGACGACGAGTTTACCGACGCCACGCAAAAATTGCTGTTCACCAATGCCTTTCGCTGGGTTGTCAGCCGTAACACGAAGGGTAATCCGTTCAATAAAAGATACAGGTGATTAATGATTAATGATTAATGGTTAATGATTAATGATTAATGATTAATGGTTAGTGATTAGTGATTAATGATTGATGATTAGTGATTAGTGATTAATGATTAATGATTAATGATTAATGGTTAGTGATTAGTATGAACAGAGAACATATAGCTTTTGCAGGGCCTAACGGCGGAGGTAAAAGCCTTCTGGCACGGTCGCTTTTTGCAGGCTTCCCCCAAAGCGAACGCCGTATAACCTGCGATTTTTTGCCGCTGATGGATTACAGGGAGGTCAAGATGATTGCTTTTCGCGACGTCTATGGAGCCGCCGACAACTCCTACTACCTGCAACAACGATGGAACTCGCAGGATATGCAGCTTGACAACCTGCAATTGCCAATCGACAGTGAGGCTGCGGCTCTGCTTGAGCTATTCGGCGCAGAGGACATACTCGACAAGCCGGCGGTGATGCTTTCGAGCGGCGAACGGCGCAAGTTTCAGCTGATTAAAGCGCTGCTCGCACATCCGCGCTACCTTGTTATCGACAATCCTTTTATAGGACTTGACGCCGCCTCGCGAACAGTGTTGACCGACTTGCTTTCGCAAATGGCTGCCATGGATCAGGTCGGCATAATACTGCTGCTTGCACGGGCCGAAGAGATTCCCGATTTTATCACTCACGCGGCCTGGGTCGAAGGCATGACTTGCGGCACGAAGACGCCGCGACAGGAGTTTCGCCCTCCGACGTTTGTCAAGCCTGTAACCGGCGACCTTACACCCCCCAAGCCTGTTGTAGGGAATGATTTTTATGCTTCAAAAGGAACTGTTCAAAACCCCGCTACCGACAATGTGATAGATATACGCGACCTGTCTATAAAGTACGGCGAGCGGGTTATTCTCAACCGCATAAACTGGACTGTGCGTCGGGGCGAGCGATGGGCATTGCTTGGTGAAAACGGCTCCGGTAAATCGACCTTGTTAAGCCTTGTCTGCGCAGATAATCCGCAGTCGTACGCCTGCGACATCTCGCTCTTCGGATTGCGTCGCGGCTCGGGCGAGAGCATCTGGGATATAAAAAAGCGGATAGGATACATCAGCCCCGAAATGCACCGCGCCTACAATGAAAATATTCCGGCAGTCAAAATTGTGGCAAGCGGCCTGTACGACAGCGTCGGACTGTATATCAGTCCGCACGATGAACAGTACCGCGTATGCGAGTGGTGGATGAACGTATTCGGCATCCTGTCGCTGCGCAACCGCAGTTTCCTTCAGCTCTCGGACGGCGAACAGCGTTTAACGCTTCTGGCCCGCGCCTTTGTCAAAGACCCCGAACTGCTAATCCTTGACGAGCCTTTGCACGGCCTTGATGCGCGTAATCGCAGTTTGGTAATTGACCTAATCGAATCTTTCTGCCGCCGCCCCGACAAAACGCTAATAATGGTAACGCACTGTGAAGACGAGCTTCCCGCCTGCATCGACAAACGTTTTACGCTTGCCCGGGCTTGCCGACGATAGTGGGAATATAGTTCTCGCCGAAAGGAGTAACGTGGCCGCCGTTCTTCATCATCTCTTCATACTTGCGGATATTGTCCTGCAAAGCGAAAAGAAGACGTCGAGCATTGTCGGGCGTCAGGATAACGCGGTCGTTGACTCTGGCCTTGGGAGCGCCGGGTACGATGTTGATAAAGTCGATGACAAACTCCGACTGCGAGTGGGCTACTATGGCCAGGTTGGAATAATGACCCTGCGACATCTCCTCCGACAACTCAATCTGAATCTGGTTTTGATTCTGATTTTCTTGCTGATTTTTCTTCTCCATTTGAGTAATTTATATTGATTTTAAGGCACAAAATTACATTTTAGTTTTGAAATACCTTGTTTTTTCAAAAAAAATATGTAGCTTTGTGCTGTTTTTTCGATAAGATTTTAGATAAAAAGTGATGAAATACAGTATATTAGAGTTTTTTAGAGGTGCAGAATGCTTGATTCAAACAGCGCAGGATGCCCGGTGTACAGAGCAAGGCTCCCGGTACAAGGAGCAAGGCGACCGATACGCGGCGCATAGCTCTCGATGCAAGGCGTCGGGCGCTCGGTGCATGGCGCTGTGTGTCTTGTCTTTGTTGTTGTTGTCATCAGGCATATCGGCACAGACAATAGTTGAAAAGATTGTTCCTACAAAGGCTTCCGGCGAAGGGGTAGTTTACTATCTGCCCAGGACCTCGTTTATTATCAACGCCGAGGTAACGAAGATAAGCGTCAAGGCCGGCGTTTACTACAAGTATGCCGAGCGCTATCTGGGCATCAAGAACGTTGCAACGGAGGACAGAGTCTATTACGAACTCGGAGCTGTTACCCTGGAAAACAAGGGCGTACCAGATGTTGATAACAAGTACCGCATAGAGTTTCGCCAGAAGACGGTCGCACCCTTTGTGTATCTCACTGCCGACGGCCTGCTGTGCGCCATCAACGAGGAATATGTACCCGAAACGAAAGCCGCAGCTGTCCGTCAGGAGCAGAAAAGCGTCACAGGCTCGCCTTCATCGGTTTATACCGAAGACTTGCTGATGGCAGGCTCGGTAGCCCGACAGGCGGAGATTGCAGCAAAGCAGATATATCACCTGCGCGATAGCCGCACCGACATACTCACCGGCGACGCCGACAACCTGCCTCCCGACGGCGAAGCTATGAAGATAGTCATCAGCAAACTCGAAGAGCAGGAGAAGGAACTCACCAAACTGTTTGTTGGCAGCGAGACCCGCGAGAAGTCGTATTTCGACGTAAGCATCATACCCGAAGACGAACTTGACCGCGAGGTGCTGTTTCGCTTCTCGTCGAAGCTGGGTATCCTTGACGACAACGACCTTGGCGGCGAGCCTGTCTATATTAACGTCAAATCCGTAGAGCGTGCGCCCGAACTCGACGCCAAGGAAGCCGAGAAGAAGGCCAAAGCCATGGCTAAGGGAGTGATTTACAACGTGCCGGGCAAGGCTTTGGTCGAAATCATCTACAACAATAAGGCGCTGTTCAAGAAAGAGATGCCATTCGTGCAGTTTGGTACTCGTGAAGTGCTTGCACCGGTCATCCTCGAAGACAAGAAAGAACCTGTCAAGGTGGTTTTCTATCCCGAAACAGGAGCTATAAAACAAATATCAAAGTAATTAATAATAAAATCAAAGTATTATGTTCAAAAATCATCCAAAAGGTTTACTTGGAGCCGCCCTCTCGAATATGGGAGAGCGTTTCGGCTTCTACATCATGATGGCCATTCTGACGCTGTTCATCTCGGCCAAATTCGGTCTGTCGGAAAAAACAACCGGCTATATCTACTCGGCTTTTTATGCCTCAATCTATGTATTGGCTTTGCTGGGCGGAGTAATTGCCGACAAAACCCGCAATTACAAGGGTACTATATTAGTGGGAATAATAGTAATGTCTGTCGGTTACCTGGTTATCGGCGTACCTACTCCGACGCCTGTTCCCAATTTCGGCGTTTATCTTGCATTGACTTGTTTCGGTCTTTTTGTGATAGCTTTCGGAAACGGCTTGTTCAAAGGCAATCTGCAGGCGCTCGTAGGTCAAATGTACGATGACCCGAAGTTTTCAAAATCGCGGGATTCAGGGTTTCAGATATTCTACATGTTCATTAATGTAGGGGCTTTCTTTGCTCCGTTTATAGCTGTAGGTTTAAGGAATTGGTGGCTCAAGCAAAACGGATTCGACTACAACGCCGGACTGCCTGAATTGTGCCACGAATACATCAGTAAAGGCAGTTCTATGGCTGCTGAACAGATGAATAAACTGACTACTTACGCTTCGGAAGTGTCATTGAACGGGCCTGTTTCCGATATAGGCGCATTTTGCAATCAATATGTCGATGTTTTTAGTCGCGGCTTCCAGTATGCCTTCATTGCCGCTATCTTCATGATGTTGGTTTCGCTGGTCATCTATCTGTTCAACCGCTCGCAATTTCCTGATCCTGCAAATAAACTTGCGGCTAGGAACGCCACAGTCGATACGTCCGAAATACAGATGGCTGCCACAGAGATTCGCCAAAGAATCTACGCATTGTTTGCAGTGTTCGGCGTGGTTATTTTCTTCTGGTTTTCGTTCCATCAAAACGGCTATTCGCTGACCTATTTTGCCCGCGACTATATAAATCTTGATATTATAAGCATTGATTTGGATTTTACAACCTTGAAAGGAGCAGAGATATTCCAATGCGTTAATCCTTTCTTTGTGGTTTTTCTTACACCTTTAATCATGTGGTTTTTCGGCTCGTTTCGCAAGAGAGGCAAAGAGCCTTCGACGCCGATGAAGATTGCTATCGGTATGGGAATTGCGGCTGTGGCTTATGGTTTCCTGTTGACCGTCTCGTTAGCGTTGCCGGACAAAGCAGCCCTTCCCGGAATGTCGCCCGAAGATATCGGCGCAATGAAGCTATCGCCTTGGGTGATGGTTGCAATGTATTTTATCCTTACGGTAGCAGAATTGTTTATCTCGCCGCTCGGACTTTCATTCGTCTCCAAAGTAGCGCCTCCTCACTTGCAGGGATTGATGCAGGGTTGCTGGCTTGCTGCGACCGCAATAGGCAATTCTATACTGTTCATCGGAGGTCTTTTATATACATCCGTCTCGTTATGGCAATGCTGGTGTGTGTTTACGATAGCGTGCGCTCTTTCTATGTTCGTCATGCTCAGAATGGTCAGATGGCTCGAAAGGGTGGCGAAGTGAGTTCCATTCGTAGAATCAGAAAAATGCGCTAACTTTGCAGTTGGATTTTAAATCGGAAAAATTATGGCAAAGAACGATTATCTTTGCACTGAATTATTTAAACATTGGGAGATATAATTATGAAGAATAAAACATCGGTAATTATAATTTTAGCGTGTACTCCAATATTATTTTTCATTGGAAGTGAAATTTTTTCACCGGAGAGCGACGAGACTGTTAAAAGCAAAATCATATCCTCTATAATAATAGGATATACTGCAAGTATCGGTTTGTGGCTATTTATCAGAAGAGGATTTAAAAAGCAAAAGAGGTGATT
>JAITPL010000174.1 GCA_031289445.1 Tannerella sp. | reverse complement strand
TTTCCGGCAGGGGGCATAAAACTGATATTCTCAAGCCGGTCGTGATGCAGATAATCTATATGTATATCGTTTACAATAAATTTATCGTCAATATTAAAGCGCTCCGACTCGCTGATGACAGTTCCGTTCTCGGCAATAAATCCTTTACCGGTAAAGACAATATCCGTGCTTGACTCGCCAAAACCGGCCGAGGCATAGACGTATCCGGCTATGCAACGCGCCGACTGCTGCGCTATAAGGGATTTGAGATAACGATGTTTGCTTATTATCTCGTTGCTCGCCGAGAGGTTGAGGATGATATTGGCTCCCTGCATTGCCAGCAGCGAACTTGGCGGTACAGGCGTCCAGAGGTCTTCGCAGAGTTCTATTCCTACTATCACATCGGTAAGGTTGAAGTCGGCGTTGAAGTCGCGGTTGTCGGCGCGGAACAGCAAATCTACTCCGATGGGATATTCTTCCCTGCCTATCCGTATGGATTGCGCTTGCAGGCGGCTGCCGGACGTAAACCAGCGCATTTCTTGAAATTCTTTACAATTAGGTATATATGTTTTGGGAACTACACCTAATATTCTGCCTCTCTGGAAAGCGACTGCGCAATTCAGGAGCTTGTTCTCAATCGCGAAAGGCATTCCGACAACACACAGGAGAGGAGTATCTTTTGTGTTGTCAACCAGCTGAAGCAAGGCTTTTTGGGCGTTGGCCAACAAGTACCGGTGAGCGAAAAGATCCATGCATGTATAGCCCGTAACGCACAGTTCGGGGAAGACGATTATCTGCACTCCCAGGGCGTCGGCCTTGCGGACAAGTCCCTCTATCTGTCGCACGTTTGCAGAGCTATTAGCTACTTCGGTTATCGGCGATGCTGCCGCCACTTTTACGTATCCGTTCATAATGTTTTGGTTTTAATTCGACGGCAAATGTACATATTATCCTGCTTATTTCTGTATTATCACCGGTTTTTCATTCAGGCTGCCTCCCTCGTTGTATTTTTGATTGTTAGGCAGTCCTTTCTGGCCTGTGCCCTCGCGCATCAGCAGTTTGAGGTCGCCAAGATAGCGTTGATAGACCTCTCTGGGAGTGACTTCGTGCTGCTTGCATATCGAAGCCGCCATGCCTACAACTTCGCCCAACATGCCTGTCGTGCGCATCACGCGGACAGTTCCGAGCGCCACGTGGGTTACGCTGATATTGCGACCGGCCATAAAAAGATTGTCGATATTGCGAGAGTAGAGGCAGCGATAAGGGATTGGGTAGGGGTAGATTGTTTTGTGTACGGCTATGGATTTAAACTCTTCGCCGGGGAAATTGGCCGTATTTGCAGGGTCGGGATAATGCAGGTCGATAGACCAGGTTGCGGCCGCGGTACCGTCTTCGTGAACGACATGCCGCGTGAGGTCGTCTTCCTTGAGGATATAGTCGCCAAGCAGACGGCGCGACTCGCGCTTGCCGGCAAGATAAGCCACCCAGCCGAGCTTCAGGTTACGGTATTGAGCATTTTCGGGCATCTTGTTTTTCAGATAGCTCCAGTTCGAGAAGACAACCATCAATCCGTAGTCGCGGATACGTTCAAACTCGTTTATCTGGTCATAGTTCATGCCTGTTTCCCAAGTCCATTCTCCCATTGTTACCTTCTCGCTGCTTTTGTCGTTAAAGGCGAGGCCGTAATTGAACGAGGGAAAAGCCGCCGGTTTATTGTTATCGACGGCATACCACTGTACGGACGATCCCATGGTCATCTTGTCGGCTACCTGCGGGGCGGTCGCTTCGCCGAATTCCTCGCTGCTTTCGCGTCCCATCAGATAGTCCGCGCCTGCCAGATAGCCTATAGTGCCGTCGCCGGTGCAGTCGGCAAAGACAGGAGCAAGAAATCTCAGTTCCTTACCGGATTCGATGTTCTGCGCTACTACGGATTTGATTTTCCGGCCTTGCATCTCGACCATCGTTGCGCGATAGCCGGCAAACAGAGTGATGTTTTTTTCGTTGGCTATGGCGTCGGCTTTCTTTTGGTCTTCATAGTTGTCGGCAGGTTTGGCGTTGCCGCCGTTTGCGGGGCCGAACTCTTTTTGCAGATTGCCAAGTTCCTTGTAGGGGCCGGCTTCAATGCGTCCGCCGAGATGTACCCTTATTTCCGAGCTGTTATTGCCGCCAAGCACAGGCCGGTCGTTTATCAAAGCGACCTTGCATCCCAGTCGGGCGGCCGAGATTGCGGCGCTCATTCCGGCAATGCCGCCGCCGACCACTACCATGTCGTAATAGCCTGCCGAAGGCGCAATGTCGGGCAAGTCCAACTTGCGTCGGCGGAAGGTATTGAGTTCGCTCACATTGCTTGGCGGAGCGCCTTCTGCGGTTGTGAAATAGATAGCGTCGCAGCGTCCGTTGAAGCCTGTCAGGTCGTGCAGTCCGAGGGTTACGTTAGGGTTTTTGATGTTGATTTTGCCGGCTTCCTGCCAGAGCCATTCCTTGCCCTGACCGCCAAGCGTAGCCGGTAGCTTTCGGCCATCTATGGAGAGGCTGAAACGACCCGCGCCCTGTCCGTCCAGCCATGGCGAGGTCCAGTTGTATGTCCTTACATATATATAATATGTAGCGGCGGCGGGAAGGGTGATGCTTGTGAACGCATCATCGACAGGATCACCCAAACCGTGCGCCATCAAGTAAGGCGATCCCATAATATCCATAAACTGCTGGTCAACGACCCAGCCACCTTTCCCGGCGAAGCTCTCGGCCTCCACCAGAAGGTCGGCGGCCTTACCCGGCGTAGCGCACATAAACGCGATTGTTACTAATAAAATCAGTCTGTTCATAATGATAACTTGTTAAAATAATAGGGCAAAGTTACGGAAAATAATTGTGAATTGTGAATGACTACTTTGTTGCAACGATAGAATAAAAAGGGATTATTGACGTATCTTTGTATTGTCAAACATAAAGAACAGATACATGAGTACCCCGTCAATAACCCGGAACAAAGGTAAGTATAAAATTAGAAACCG
>JAITPL010000089.1 GCA_031289445.1 Tannerella sp. | reverse complement strand
GAATCCGAGCGTTTCCCGTCATGGCTCTATCTTGTCCGCAACGGCGCTTCGACCGTCTGGGAGCGCTGGGACGCATGGATACCCGGACGCGGATTTCAGAGCGCCGGGATGAACTCTCTCGACCACTTCGCTTTCGGAGCGGTCAGCGAGTGGATGTTTCGCCACGTCTTGGGCATCAATCCCGACATTCATCATCCCGGATACGAACATTTTACTATACAGCCACGTCCCGGTGGCTCTCTCACATGGGCAAAAGGCTCATATAACTCTATTCGCGGCAAGATTTCTTCCGCTTGGCGCATAGATAACGGCATTTTCACCCTGCAAGTCGGCATCCCCGCCAACTCCACAGCTACAATCATCCTGCCCTCCGGCAAAACACACAAACTCGGCAGCGGCAATTACAGCTTCAGTGAATAGTGAATAACGAATAACTAATAGTGATTAGTGGGTGCGCATGCAGATAAGATAGAAACAATCGACCCCCCACCAAGTGTGCTGATGACAGTGGCGCGACATGCAATAGGCGCCCCTATTAGTTATTCACTGTTCACTCCTGACTTCGTCATAATATTTATTGGCAATTACATAACTATTAGGTTATAATACAGTAAGCGATATTGCGACACTTGTCTGGGTGTCGCATTGACGAAATCAGAAAATTGCTTCGTACCTGCAAATAACGGTTACGGATAATTAATAAGGCATATCCCCTAACGGGGACACTACGACATCATAGCGTGTCGCACAGTCGTCATTGCGAGGAAATTACTAAACAAGTTTAGCAAAGAGACGGAATGACGAGAAAATGTAATAGCCTAACGGTGAAACGTTTGTGGCTTTCGTCATTATAAGGACGAAGCGATCTATACATACCATCGCTGCAACAAAGTCGTTGACAATTAACAGGAGGGGCAAAAAAATATCGGTGGGCAAAAGAATATTTTTTCCGCTGAATAATGTGCGTTTTACGAATAGTAATGTCCTGACTGACAGCGATTATCCGCCAATCCTCAAAACCTCTGCCTCAAAGCCTGAAAGAACGGAAACAAAAAATTTTTTCAGAAAAATTTGGCAGATAAAAAAAAAACAACTATCTTTGCAGCCTCAAATCAGAGAAATCAGAGGTGCCTTAGCTCAGTTGGTAGAGCAACGGACTGAAAATCCGTGTGTCCCTAGTTCGATTCTTGGAGGCACCACCTTATGAAACGCTAACTATCTATCAGGTAGTTAGTGTTTTTTTCTACTTTACCTCGCAATCTAATGGGTGGGCGAGGTTGGAGGACGATTTGAAATATATTTCGGCATAACCGATGCGGAGCTTGCTGCGGATTTTGACAGGAATAAAGTTGTCGTCGTCGCCTACCCAGACCTCAGCCGAGGCTGTAGGGCTTGCGAAGGTGTCGTCATAAATGTCAAGCGTGAAATAGCGGGTGTTGAACTTCCTGCCGCCATGCTCCACAATAGCCTGATTCTGGTAGCAAAACTTCATCTTTATAAGCGCCCGGCCTATGGCTATGGTAAGAGGATAGGTCGCGCCAGAGCTAAGCCTGTTACGGTCAATCCTCCGCAGAAAATACATAGCTCCAAGAAAGTCGGCCACATCGCCCTCGACCCTCAGCACGGTGTCGATTCTCACCCGCTTGGGAGTATAACGCAAGGAATGTATTTCGGCGCTTTTGGAATCGGATTGATTGACGGATTTCTCGCTGTGCTTGAAAGTTACTTCATCAATCGAATAATAATCACCCTCATCGGAGGCTTTCTTGCTGTATAACAGTCGGTTGGACGAATCGAAATGACATACGAGAGTGTCTCTCATCTTGAAAAAATTGTCGAAAAACTTTGTGGTCTTGAAGAGCATCTGATAACAAGTAACGGCATCCTTGACAGAGTAATCATCCGCCGAGCATGAAATAACGGCTTCTCCGGCTCGAGACAGAACAAGCCCCCACTTGAAATAGGCGTCATAAGACACATTCTCTCCGTATTTCATCGAAGCTGGTATCTGAGCCAAGCAATCACAGCAGAACAGGGACAGAACTACAAACATTAGTCCTGCCGACATCCTACTTAATTTTCCTAATCTATACTTCATATCCCACTCTTAATTTTTAATTCTCAATTTTTCCGTTCTCTCCCCTAATTGTCAATTGTCCATTGTCTCAATTCTCAATTCTCCATTGTCAATTGTCAATTGTTTACATTCCCATTCTTCCAAGTCCCATGCTTGAGCCGCCGCCTCCGCGTTGCGGTTTGCTTTCTTCCTTATAGTCGCGTTTCTTTTTCGTAACCTCTTTGGGTTTGTTTTTGAGCAGTTCGACAGGTTTCTCGTAGGGTTTGGTGCGGCTTATGTCCCACGATTCTTCTATCTTCCAGTTCTGGCGTATCTCGAACTGTTTCGGGAAATATACGACCTTTTCGGGCTGTAGTCGCAGTTCGTAGTTTCCTGCATCAATGCGGCCATTGCCGTTAGCGTCGAGGGTCAGGCGGGCATAATATTTCTCGGCGGGCATGTTGGCAAACATTGCGACGCCGTTTTCTACAACAATTTTCCTGACCGGCGCTCCGTTCGCGTTGAGCAACTCGATAAACGCAGGCGTCACAGTTCCGCTGTCGCCAACCAAAGGCAGTCCCTGTACGGCGATGCTTAAATGTCCGTAGTCTTTCTCTCCCTTGACGGTAAAGTTCATCGTAGTCGAATCGTTGCAATGTCCGTAAACGCCGCAAAGAAGCGCCGAATCGACCGTCAAGCGATATTTTTCATTGTATCCGAAAGGCCGCCGGATACGGTAAGTCATTGCGTGAATGCTGTCGGCCTCAAACTCAAAATCAACCGTTCCCCAAAGCGTATCCACCTCCGCTTCCATGACAAAAAACTCCTTGCGCACATCCATCACAGGCTCGTTAAATACAATGCTTATGTCGTCGTAAGGATTCAATGACCCGGCCGGCGCAATCGTCATCTGTAGCGGGATATGAGGCGGCGGCTCAGGCTCTGTAGCTATAGAATCGGCATCTTCCTTTGCTCGTTTCTTGATTTTTGGCGTCTTCTTGGCAGCGCGTGCGGCTTCTTTCTTTTTCTTCAGCCCTTCCTTGTTGACGAGGGTTAAGGTATCTGTCTGTAACTCAAGCAAATCGGGTACCGTGTCGTTGTTTTTCCAGTACGTAACTTCTACAAGCAAGGTGTCGATTTTGTATATCATTGAATCAAGCACCCAATAGTTAACGGCAAAACCTTCGGATCCCTCGCCTCGCTGCGTAACATACCATGCCGTATCCACAGGCTCGAAATTAAGCGGCTTCGGCACAGGAAAAGTATCTAAGGGAGCATTGAATCTGAGGGTGAAAATATAATCCTGCGGACGGTCGGGACGCAACATCCGCTGACGCGGGGTAATCGAATCTTTGAAATACCACAGTATAAGGTCGTTAGGGTAAAACAGCGTCCTCTCGACCATCATCACCGTATCAACCGTGATAGTGTCTCTCCAAATCGTATCGGGCACCATAGCCCGCTCGCACGAAGGGATTATCACCGAATCGAGGAAGGCCAGCGATTCGTCGTTGTTCTTGTCGTAAGCGTAGTTGCGGTTCTTGTCTTCAAGGGCAAAAACGTGATAAGAGCCGTGGGCGATGTTGTGAATAATGAAACGTCCGCGCTCGTCGGTCTTGGAAGTGCGCAAAAACGGCGTGTGCGTAAAGGCTGTGTCCGACATGTCGCTGTGGATGCCGACGATGATTTTTTGCACCGGCTCAAGGTCGAAGGCGTTGACAAGCATACCGCTAATCTCCATAGTATCAAGTACATCGCCCGTCGAAAAAGCAAAACTGAAATTCTCTAAAACGTTCTTCTCGTTATTGTCGGATACCGAGCTTGTGAAGTCAATCGTATAGGTAGTGTTTTCCTTGAGAGTGTCCTTGAGTTCAATACTTACTTTTTTCCCAACCGCCTGAATAAAAGGACTTTGCTTCTGTGGCGGGGTAACAATCACATTCTCGCTCGGACTGTCAACCGAGATAAACTCGTCGAACGCAACTTCTATCTTCTTGCCTTTGAAATGCAACTGATTCATTGCGGGCGTGCTGCTCACAAACCTTGGAGGCGCCTCGTCGTAAGGCCCTCCGTTGGGATTGCCTATGTTGGCGCAGGCAAAAACAATACCTGCCAGCATCATAAACGCGGGTAAACGCAAAGCTATATATCGGATATTCTTTCTCATCCTTGTGCTTGAATTTTGGTACAAAAGTAAGGATTATTTTTTAAAAACGACCCTGACAGGGTTTGAAATCCTGTCAGGGTCGTGTGAAAAATAAGTGGTCCCACTTGGGCTTGAACCAAGGACCCCCTGATTATGAGTCAGATGCTCTAACCAACTGAGCTATGGGACCGGCTCCTTTCGGAGTAACGAAACAGATTAATTTGACTGCAAAGGTAAGCATTATTTTTGAATTACAAAGCATAATCGAAAATTTTTTTGCGAAAAATATTCAAAAATGCCTTTCTGAGCCGTTATAGGCGGGTTTTGATTTCATCCCGGATAAGAGGCTTTGATTTCACTATGGACAGGCGGTTTTTCACCCCGGACAGGCGGCTTTGATTTCACAGCAAAGTGCGTCGCACGAAAGCTGTACTATCTGCGAACTTTGATTTCATCCCGGACAGGAGGTTTTGATTTCACCCCAGCGCTACGTCAAGAATCATCATCAACACAAAGCCCAGCGCGACGCCGATAGTGGCGATATTGGAGTGGCGACCGTTCTGAGCTTCGGGTATCAGTTCCTCGACAACGACATAAATCATCGCACCGGCAGCAAAGGCAAGCAGATAGGGCAGGACAGGCAACGTTATCCGTATCAGCAGGATGGTTATTATTCCCGCTATCGGCTCAACTATACCCGACAAAGCGCCGGCTACAAAGGCTTTGCGTCGCGATCGGCCTGCGCTCTTGAGCGGCATCGACACTATTGCGCCCTCGGGGAAATTCTGAATAGCTATACCTATGGATAGGGCCATGGCTCCGGCGAGGGTTATGTTCGAGGCGCCTTCCATCATACCTGCCAACACCACGCCGACAGCCATGCCTTCGGGGATATTGTGGAGTGTGATGGCGAGTACCAGCATGGTTGACTTTTTGAGTTTCGAGTTGACGCCCTCCGGTTCGTCGGAGTGGATATGAAGGTGAGGTATTAAGCTGTCTAAAAGAAGCAAAAACGCCATGCCGGACAGGAATCCCACGGAAGCCGGCAACCATGAAGCGAGTGTCCCCTGCTCTTCAGCCATCTCTATCGACGGTATAAGCAGCGACCAGACCGAGGCCGCCACCATCACGCCCGAAGCAAAGCCCAGCAGCAGTTTTTGCAGGCGCGGCGAAATCTCGTCCTTCAGCAAAAAAACCATTGCCGCCCCGAGAATTGTCCCTATAAAAGGTATAAGTAGTCCTATTGTTATGGTCATAAATATTGCATTAAGAGAACAAAAGTAATCATTTTTGAGATAATTCTTGGATTGTGAAGTGTTAAAAAT